>JAFGLL010000006.1 GCA_016928095.1 Thermoplasmatota archaeon | reverse complement strand
GAGAACATCACTCTTTACGATGTCCAACCACTATACCGGTTCAATACAACAGGGCTCTATATCGTCACCTTGAACGTAACCGATGAAGCGGGTTACTGGAATACCGATACGATGAACGTTACTGTTCTGGATATCACTCCTCCCATCGCGGACGCGGGTCCGGACCAGGCCGTGGATGAGGGGACTCTTGTGATCTTCAACGGAAGCGGCAGTTCGGACAATGTGGGCATAGCGAACTGGACCTGGACCTTCACCGATGGAGGTCAGATCACTCTGCAGGGCTCCGGTCCGAGCTACCTTTTCGAGCATCCTGGCGTTTTCATTGTGACATTGAACGTGACCGATGCCGCCGGCAACTGGCATGAGGATTCAATGACGGTCACTGTAAGGGACATCACACCGCCCGTGGCGGACGCGGGGGAGGACCGGACCGTTCCGGGGGGGACCACTGTCTCGTTCGACGGATCGCTGTCCACGGACAACGTGGCGATCACGGGCCATGTATGGACATTGACCTACAACGGCGAGGAGCGGACCCTTCTGGGGGAGGAGGTCTCGTTCACCTTCGGGAAGGGCGGGACATACGAGGTCCTCCTCACTGTATCCGATGGACAGGGGAATACCGGCGAGGATACCGTGATGATATATGTGATCGATAAGGGAACGGTGTCGGGGACCGCCCTTGATGATGACGAACAGCCCGTTGAGGGAGCCCTGGTCGAGATCACGGCATCTGACGGTAATGTTTATTCCGCCACTACGGGGGCGGACGGATCGTTCTCTATCGAGATCCCCTACGGCCCCTTCTCCTGGAAGATATCGAAGGAAGGCTACGATACCATTACCGGTACCGGAACGGTCCCGGCGATGGGCGATACGGATATCGATCTGTCAGGGGAGCCGATGGTGAGGGAGAAGGAGGAGGGGAAGGACTCCAACCTTCTCCTCTGGGTATTGATCATCGTCATCATCATCCTGATCGCCGGTTTCCTTCTGTACTTCCTGATGAGAAGCAAGGGGTCCAGGGAATGGGGTGAGGAATAACCTCTCTTAAGACCTGTTCTTGATCCGGGACAGGAACGCATTGTACCTGTCAACGATGGGGCCCTTGAACGTTTCGTCGGTGAGACGTGCTTTCATCATGGCCTCGTCGTCGTCCTGTTCATCTTCAGGTACCACCAGCTTGATCGGGAAGGCTTCGCAGTATGCTGGAGGTCTGCCGGCATAACGCTCGACCTTCCGGAACACGCCGGCATACCCGAACTTGTCATCCTTTTGATCATCACCACCGCCGCAGCATGTGGCGAAATAGAGGACCTTGATCTTCTTGCCATGTTTGTTGAGGAACGACCGCAGAGGGGTGATGAGGTTCCCCATCCATATTGGCCCTACCAGCACGACGCTATCATATGCTGCAATGGCATGTAGGGGTTTTCTGATGCCGAACGTTACATGCAGCCATGATGAGAGTATCAGGAACGGGAAAACATTGAGGCGGGGACGTATGGGTTCGATGTCCGCCTCGAGGTCTCTGGCAAGCTGCTGTGCAAGATAGCGGTTGTTCCCCGTGTGGGAGTAATATGCTACCAATGTTCTCATATGATCCCGCCTTCCTTCGATCGCTCTGCCTTGACGATGAATGATGTAATAGATACATCTTTTGCCCGTGGGTCGATCGCGGTCTCCCTGGAATTCGAGACGAGGTGGCCTCCCCAAGATCATCAAATGCTTAGATAGAATCATTTAAATTACAATTGTCATTCATAATAACAATATATATATAAGCATAGTGTTATTGTGGATGACAATGAATCTGAAGACCCTCAATCCCTGGTGGGATCATGAGAAGGCCATAGAACATGACAGGCATCTGAGGGAACTTCAGAGTTCTCGGTATGTCCACTTACCGCCCCTTCTCGACCATGAATTCAAGAAAGGGAACCTCTACATCATAAGAGGCCCCCGTCAGATCGGGAAGACCACCTTCCTCAAGATGCTGATAAGGAAATTGCTCGAGAACACACCCGGGGAAAGTATCTTTTACTGGTCATGCGACAATATCTCGACCAAAGAGGATCTCCTTGAACTCATCATGGAGTACCTCGAATTCCTGAAGGTCATGGCCCGTGACCCACAGTACATCATACTTGACGAGATCACGGGGATCAAGGATTGGCAGAAGGCGGTCAAGTTCGTCATCGACAGCGGCCAGACGGCCGAAGCATGCTTCATCCTCACGGGATCGAACGCGATCGATCTGAAGTTCGGGGCGGAGAGGCTTCCAGGTAGAAGGGGAAAGGAGGGCAAGGACCTCTTTCTCCTCCCTCTGACCTTCAGGGAATATGTGAGATCCATCGATCCAGAATGGTACAACGTACACGAAAAGGACAGGATCGAGGAGTTGAGATACCAGGAGGATAGGTTGAAGGTTTACTTCGAAAGGTACCTTATCACCGGCGGGATACCTCTCGTGATGAACGAGTATCACAACAATGGATACATTCCGACGTACATCTACGACCTCTACCACTCCTCCATGGTCGGCGATGTTCTTAAAGAAGGAAAGAACGAGCAGACCATGAAAGAATTGATGAGGAGCATTCTGCAGACCTACAGCACTCCGGTCAGCTGGGATTCCCTGGCCAAGAGATCGTCGGTCAGGAGCCATGTTACGATAGCCTCGTACATCGAACTCCTCGCCGATATCTTCGTGATCATCGATTGTTACTTCTTCGATATGAATGAGAGGAGACCCGACTACAGCAAGAACAAGAAATTGTACTTCTACGACCCCTTCCTCCTCAGGATCTTCGAGGAGAGGCTGAACATCGAGGTCGACAAGGAAAAGATCATCGAAGGGATCGTCGGAGCCCATATCAAGTACGGAAATGTCACGGGAGAGGTCCATTATACGAAGTTCAGGAAGGAAACCGATTTTGTGATCGATGGAAGCACCGGGATCGAGGTGAAGTACCAGAACAGGATCTCAAAAGAGGATCTCCACAACAGAAGATATTTCAGGGACTTCAAGGTCCTCTCCCGGGGCACATTCGGGGAAGGCATCCTTCCGGTACACGTTCACCTTTTTTCCGGAAGGTAATGGTCCGGTCCTGATCGTGCTCGTCCAGGAGCTGCTCTGGCTCCCTCTTTATCCCTTTCATTGTGATCCCTGAACCTGATGATCCGGAGATCATTTCGAGGATGTACAGAATAAAGAGTATGTGGAAGACACTGAAACCGATCTGGCGGTGTAATTTTGACATCATATGGAAAAACAGCGGACAGTAATATTCATAAAGCTTTCAGTCGATCAGCTTCATGGACGAGAAGGCCCTGCATTCGGAGATAATAGATCTCACGATAAAAATTCGTGGATTGGAACCCTGGAAATGTCTTTCGGATGATGACATCTTCGGTATCGAATATTCCAAAGGTATTGCCTACTGTTCGGTGATCGGACATACCATGGAGAACAGGGGCGTTGTCTTTCATCTCGGGGATGAGGGTTTCAGGGGTCTTCTTACCACTTTAGAAGGCCCGGAAAACCCGGTCGATGCTCTCATGACCTGGCGGGCGCTATCCGTGTCGTTCGATGACCGGAGGTTATTGAAGGAAAAAGATCTGGAGATCATCAGGGATTCCGGCAGAAAATTCAGGGGAAGGGGCGAATGGCCTGTTTTTAAAAGCTTCATCCCCGGATATGTCCCCTGGTACATCTCCGATGAGGAGGAAAAAGTCCTTTTGGAACTTCTCTCTCTCTTTGTTATAGCTTTCAACGAGATAACCAGGAACAGGAAGAGGGTCTCAAGGAGCATCCGGGGAGTGAACGTTCTAGAACATTCCAAAAATGGGAACAAATGGAGGATCAAAAAGCCGGACCTCTCATCCGAGATCACGGTACCCGTCATGCAGGATAGGACCTTCAAGAAGCTGTATAGGGTACTTACCCGTGTTCAAAAGGTTCTGGAAATGTCCTACGAACCTCTGAGTTCACCTGTAAGGGAAGGCAAGGACCGACCATTCATACCGATAATGGTATTCATGGCGGACAGGGACTCGAAGATGGTCCTGGCATATGGACTTGCAAGGATCGAGGACCTGCATAAAGTCGTGGCAGACGTCTTTCTTGAAAGTATCGAGAGGGTCGGGATACCGACTGAGATCCATGTGGACCGCGAGGATGTCCACTTCATGCTGGTGGAAACCGTTGAGCGTTTCGGTTCGAAGATCTTCCTCGGTCATGATCTGGAGGCAGTGGAGGAAGTGAAGAGGTCCTTCTCTTCCATGGGGTGGTAGGGGGACCGAGGTTCGTGGAGTCCATGAGAAGGGAAAGAACCTCTCCGAAGGGTCGATCTCGGAAGATCATGCAATGTGACTTCTCAATTCTCTATCCAGAGTTGATGCCATACTTTCAACTTTAACAAGTAAGCCTCACAGTGAACTTTCAACTTCAGCAAATTATTAATTCAAGAAATACCATCATATTCTCAATGACGGACATTGCCACGCTCAGAGACATCATCCATGACGGTAAATTGCAGCTCATCAAATCTGAGAACCTCGCTGAAAGGGAGATCGGAGAAAAGCTTCATTCACGAAGGGACCTGGAAGTGATCGAGGTTGCGACGGGGGTCCGCAGGTCCGGAAAGAGCAAATTGCTCCTCATGGTCGGCAGGAAAATGATGGCGGAGGGAAGATCGGTCCACTACATCAATTTCGAGGACGACAGATTCGTCTTCGAAGACAGGGACCCGGAGAATATCTCCTCACTGCTCGACCTCGAAGGATCGGTCCTGCTCCTTGACGAGGTCCAGAACATGCCAAAATGGGAGAGATGGGTCCGGAGAATGCATGACAGGGGGGTCAAGATATATCTAACGGGGTCCAACTCCAAACTGCTTGGGGGCGAGCTTTCCACGGCTTTGGGAGGAAGAAGAAAAGAACATGGGGTCTTCCCATTCTCCTTCAAGGAATACCTCAGGGCAAAGGATGTGAAGATAGGAGCAACGGATCAGCTGGTCAGGGCTCTTGATGATTACATGATCGGGGGTGGATTTCCCTATCCTGTAATTTCGGGAGACAGGGATATAATAGCCGAGTACAGAAATGATATAGTGGAAAAGGACATACTTCTGCGATACAGGATAAGGAACGTCGGTGAGTTCAGGGACCTGTATCGATTCCTGCTCTCGAATCCCGGTCTGTATGTTTCAGAAAGGTCCATCAAAGGGTTCATCAGAATAAGCCATGTCACGCTGAGAAAATATCTCTACTATATGGAGCAGGCATATACGATAATCCTCCTTGAGAAATATGGCCGTTCCAGAAAAGAGCAACTCCAGAACCCAAAGAAGGTATACCCGATCGATAACGGTCTGCTCCTGAGAACGAAGGATCGGGGCAGGCTCCTTGAATCCTGTATCGCCCAGCACCTCAGGAGGATAACGGATGATATCCATTACTGGAAGGATGACAGAGCTCGAGAGGTCGATTTCATACTCCCCGATCGGAAACTGGCCATCCAGGTCGTTTACGAGCTGAACGGGGAGAACATCAAGCGAGAGGAAGCTCCTCTGAGATGTGCATCCGAAGTTTTGGGTATGGAACCGTTGATCGTTTTCATGTATTCGAATGTCGAAACAAAAATGCCTTCCATGAGGGCAACGGATTTCATCGAGAACATGAATGAAATGATATCCGATGGATGAACGTATCCCGGCAGAGGGACCCCCGAAGGGACACCCCTTCGTCTCTGCAGATGAATGTACCTTAAAGGCTTAAAAATGGCACCCTGGAAACGGGCAATGGAAAACATCGCAAATAACTGCCTTGAACGATCACCGGGCCGAACAGGCCTCCCGAAAGGGGGCCTTTCTCAGGTTGATATGTGATTTCTTTTACATGAAATCCATCTGACGTTCTTCGCACATGGTTGATATATGAACTGATCAGGGTTGCACCTTGGAGATCCTTCTCAGTAACGTTTTTCGTGATCATATCATCGCCTCATCTCCTCTCTAAGACCCACCAGATCCAGGAACTTCACCTGAGTTTCCCCGGCCTCCATCTCCCCCCTGGCTCCTTCGGAGACCACAACGAAAGCTCTCTTCGGAGCATAGAGTTCCATATAGGACCTCATCGAATGTTCGATCCTCATATCCGGGACCTTGAGCTTGACCTCTATCGGGATATCCTCGCTTCCGGATCGGATAATGAAATCCACCTCGGTCCCTGTCTTCTTCTGCCAGTATTTCGGTTCGTAACCCATCTTGATCAATTCGGAGAAAACGAGGTTCTCGAATGAGGGACCGTCCATATTCATGCCAACGTTACCCGATATCAGATTTCTCATCCCGTTGTCGATGAAATATACCTTTGGCTGTTTTATGATCTCCTTGTTCGGGTTCGTGAAGAATGGAGAAACCAGCCTGAGGAGGTAGCTCTTCTCCATTGCTGAAAGATATTCTTTCAGGGTCTTGAACGATATTGCAACGT
>JAFGLL010000108.1 GCA_016928095.1 Thermoplasmatota archaeon | reverse complement strand
TATGTTGTGGAAAAGGATTTCGAGGATACGGTATCGAGGATAATCCTCTCGGCCGTAAGACAGTTCCCGGAGGGGGTCGGAAAGGTCAAACTTTCACGGCTCCTCAGGGCCAAGGACCCCGGTTTCGTGATAAGCACGCGTCCGGATGTCCGGGATATGTTCGGGAGACTGAGGTTGCTGGATGCTGACCAGGTACTGGATTTCATGGAGTCGCTGGTTCGGCTTTCCCTACTTGATATCCAGGACCCAGAATTCCCCAGATTGGTCATTACCAGGAAAGGGGAGCACGCACTGTCCGGCAGCAAGCAGATACCGGCCATGATACCATGGCCTTTACCCTCCAAGGACATACCTGTCCCCGTGGATGAGGATGCATACGATCGGCTGAAAGTCGTCCGCAACAGGTTAGCGAGGGAAAGTTCCCTGCCTCCATACTGCGTGGCTTCCAACCTCACCCTCGTGGAGATGGTCAACCGCGGCGTGTCAACCACGGAGGACCTGTTAGGGGTCCACGGCATCGGTCCCGGAAGGGTTGAAAGGTACGGGAAGCACCTGATATCGGCATTGAACCGGGTATGAATAGAAATGATATGCACATGTGTAAATTAGCCTTTAATATTGCGCATGCTGTTCATCATCTGTGATTCCATCCACCCCGCGACGGTGGGGGCGTTCTCATCACCGATCGTACCCCCTGTCGCGAAAGAGCACGGCGCGTCCGTGCTCTTGTCTTTTCTTTTTAGATCGTCTGCCCTTTGAGGATCATACCCCGAGGGATATTCGTATCAGGTCTCGCACACCGGGCGCGACACCCAATACGAGGATCGTAAGCTTGACCAGAGCGACCAGATACGGGCTCTCATCGGACCCTTTTTCCATGGAGATGTCAATGAGGTAGAGGGCTGGTATCAGGAATATCAGTTTTAAAGGGTACATGATCAGTCCCGGATAGGGAAAACCCATGGAGGATAGGTTTTCTATGAACCATGATGGCACGACATGTTTTTCCGTATAATGATGGAAATCGATACCGATGAACGTGGCAGATGCATCGGTCATATGGCCGCCAATGATCATGAGGTTCACCGGGTTTATAAGTCGTCTGAAGCCCTCCTTCCATTTCCCCGCAGCCCTCAGGCTGGCCGTAACCATGAGGGTGGAAATAAGGACCAGTCCGATCGCTCCCGCACCCCCAAGAAGTTGAAGATCGGGTTCAACACCCCCCCTGCTGGCCGCATATCCCTCATACCAGTCACCTTTCAGGGTCCACAGGAGATACAAATAACCTACAAAGAGCAGGACCTGGAGCCAGAAAAGTCCCACGGTCGTCTCGTATCTGTTATCCCTGATGAGATGCTTGAGCCCGACCACCAGGAGGGTTATCAGAAGGAAAGGATAGACCGGGACTGTACCGGAGAACAACGAGGGGAATGCAGATACGGTCAGAGATACGATCAAACCAGGGGTGAACAAGAATATCTCGGAAGCGACCTCCCCCCTCCTGCCTTTATGCTCCATTGACCAGGCAAGCAGTACCGTACAAAGTGTGGAAAGACCCAGGAAGATGTAGATGAGCGGGGAGATGAACAGGTACTGAAGAGGCTCCCTGAAAAGTTCCATATCCTCCAGGACCCTCGCAGCAGGACCTATCACGATGATAGGGGACATGGCAAGGAAGAAGCCCGTTCCGATCCTCAGGTTTAGCTTATGGAACGATCTGTGTATGTAGTAAGCCGATGCTGCGAGTATCAGACCGTAGGTGAGCGTATCGAACAGATTGTACGATGAGGTGATATCACCTGCATCACCTCCAGCGTCCGCAACGATCGGACCCCAGTAGTATCTCCATATGAACCTATCCCAGAAAAGCTCCGGGAACAGTAAACATCCCAGAGCAACGATGAGGACGGTCCCCGCGATGAACCCTCCGAACGCGATCTCAAGTCCTGTCCTTCTGTCCACATCCCCTTATTGTTTTATATGATAAATCACCATCGAATCCCGCTCATTGACTGATTCCTGCGAACATGTCCGATATGTATATTTACAAGTAACACGATAATTCCGAAACGAGAGGTCGCGACATAAAGTAGGGGGGTCCAAATGTTTCAGAATACGATCAAAGGCATGGATAAGATATTCAGGACGAACAATTATGAGAAGATGATAATAATGGTCTCTGGATATACCGGGACCCTGAAGTCGACGTTCAGCTACAGCCTCATGTCGAAATATCTGGACAACAATCCTGACCAGATCGGGTTATATGCCACCATAGAGGAATCCAAGGAATCCCTTCTCAGGAACCTCAGGTCGATAGGTATAGAACCAAATGACAGGATCTTCATTGCCGATTACAACAGGACAAGGGAGATGTACCGGGATGAATCCGAGAACACGGACTTCCTGGAGCTGACAGAGAAACTGATCATGTCCACCAAGGAGGAGAGGGGGGAATCCTTCAAGCTTTTTGCCCTTGACTCGCTGAATGCACTCTATACCCTGACCAAGATGGACAACGACTACCTGATACGCAAGAGGGTCTACTACTTCTACAAGCTTCTCCGTGACGCAGGGCTGACCTCGATGATACTCAAGGAGCTTCCAAGAGAGAACAACTACATAGCAAAAGAGGACGAGAACTTCCTGGCTGACGGTGTGATCGAGTTGGGTATACGAAGGACCCTTGAGGGTAAGAAGCGGTATGTCGAGGTTGTCAAGATGAGGCAGAACCAGCATTCGATGAAACAGTACATCATCGATATCGACAAGGACGGTCTCGCCATCATCGGACCTTCAGTGGACGATATGGGCCTCTGAACATTGCAGCTAAGATCAGGTAATACTATCTTCCACCCTCTGATTTCAACGCGGTTGTTACTTTTTATAGACCTATGGTCTCAGATATTCTACTCATTACCGAGTTCGGAGAGAAGGTCCTGCAGGGATTTATCCTTGTCCGATCTGACCATCTTGTCCTCAACTATCGCGGTCTCGGTCTCCGCAGCTACGGTTTCCGCGGCAACCAGGTTCATCCAGTCATCCTCCGATCCTTCGTCGACAAGTTTGATCTCCTCGCTGGTCTGTTGCACACCCGGAACATCGGAAGCACCATCGCCCCCTGAGAGCTTGCCAGAGACGGTCTTACCGAGACCCTTGGGTTGCGGGGCTGTCACCAAGGACGATAGAGGTTTTTCTCCCGCGATCATTTCCTCTTCGATCCTGGCCAGATGCTCATCGCTCGCTTTGTGCCCTTTCTTCTTCTTGAGGACAAGGAAATAAACAGCTGCGATCACCATCATCAAAAAGATGAGACCCACGATCCCGAAACCGACCATAACACCGATGTCTATACTATTATCGTCATCATCGTCTGTCGGATCCAGTATTATAAGGATATCCACGGAGATCGAGACTGAGTGGTTGATACCCCACTGGTTCACGAAGAAGAAATCGAATTCGTACGTATCGACGGGTGCGCTGATTAGAATGTTCAGGAGTCCGGTCACCTCTTTGGATTGTCCCGGCATGACCCTGTATTTTTCCTGCTGTGTGTCCAGGTCCTGCCAGAGGATCGTACCCACCCCTTTGAGGTCGCTACTGGGAACGATCCATGCGTCCTCCTTTGCATTGTTCGTTATCTGGAATGTTATGGGAACACCAGCAGATCCCTGTCTGTATTTATGGATCCTGTTCTCGTCGGTGGATACACTGAACTGATAGCTCGCATCGTCCGTCAACGTGAACTGCCAGATACCGCTGATGCATGACCCTGTCCACTGACCTCTTGCTACGGGTATCACGGTCCAGTAATAACGACCGAAGGTGAGGAAGTCCGGTCTGTAGCTTGTGTCGAACGCGTCCACTTTTACCGTAGTGTCCCAGAGCTCGACCTGTGCTTTCACTTCGGAAATGTAGATATTGTAGACGACATCCTCCGGTGCGAAGAAATCCACATCCCACTCCAGCAACACATCCTCTGGATCTTCGAACTGTGCACCATCCCCGGGAGCCGTCAGGTTGACGATGGGGAACCTGAGGGATGTATCCACATTGATACCGTATATCGGGGAACTGTAGGTGGTCCCTGCTCCGTCCCTTGCCCTGACCTGAATGTAGTTCTCGTCTGAGTCCGAGAGCTTGGGGATACCATTCTTTCCAAGGCTGATCGTGAACTGATAACTCTCCTTCTGGAAAGATGTCCACAGGTCGGGCAGATACTTCCATGCGTCCTGCCCTATCCATAGAGAGTCCCCCTGACCGTCGTAAGAGAAGCGGTACTGGATGGACTGCGAGATAATCTTGGACCCGCCAAAGTCGGTCATGTTGAGGACAATATCCAATGTGTCGTAGGGTATGGTCATGTTGAGATCGGGGCTGACGACCCTGAACAATATCCCCTCCATATCTACTAAGATCTTCGCACTGGAGGCTGGCCCGATATTACCAACCTCATCCTCGGTCCATACGAAAATGGTGTACTCCCCTGTTTCCTCGAAAGTCAGCTCCAGATGGGTCGAATTGGCCGGTGTACCGTCCAGAGTACCGCTGTTATCCTCGTAGTCCCAGTAATAGGAGCTGATGCCGGACATGTCCTCTGTAGGGGCTTGCCAGGTAAGGAATATGTGAAGGTCGTTATCATAGATCACAGGTGTGGCCTCCGGATCCTCATCATGGAACCTGAGGTTTGTCGGGGCACCGGGTGCCACCCCGTCGATGCTGAGGTTCCATACAAGCTTCTCTCCCTCGGTCACCTCGTTGACCCCCGAGATATTGATAGTGTAGGTTACGTCGACGCTCGAAACATTGGGGGATGCATATGTGTAATTGATGGCCTCTCCCTGGATGATATCGATCGTCTCGACCTTTTCGTTCTCCATCCAGAAGTCCAGTGAGTAGGAATCCCCTGGCGGGAAGAACTCGAACGTATCCGAGTACGTGATAACGGGGCCGGTAACACGAATGTCCTCATCCATCTGTACCCAATCCTTGTCATAGACCCGGCCCTGGATGCTACCGTAGAGTTCCAGACCACTTCTGAACTTCAAGGAGCTTCTCACCCTCAAGAAGTCCCTCACCACAAGCTCGTCCTCGGAAACGTCAATACCGTAAGCCCTCACGATGATGTTCCTGTCCACGGCGTTCGGGCGGTTCGTCCAGTTCCAGTGGAACTTGACCATAAGCTCGATGTCAATGAAAAGTCCTCGCCATGTCGCGATCGGTGTCCCCACAACCTCCGCCACATCCAGGGTGTCCATCTCGGTCCAGCCGTTCCCACCGCTCTCTTCGACAGTGTGGTTGTAGATGAGCCTGAAGGAGCCCTGTCTATGGGGAAGTTCGAACTCGATCCTGCTCAGGTCCTCAGGTCCATGGACCATCTTCACGGAGGTGGTGAACGTATATGGCCTGTACATCGCATATGCGATGTCCTTACCTTCATCGGGATCCTCGAGCTTGGCGGTCTGAATGGCGAGTCTTGGAGGTATGCCCATACGCCAGATCCCGTCCGTTCCTCCCCCTCCGAAGACCCATAGGTCCCGCGATATCGGGTCGAAGTAGTGTGCATGTCCGGTCAAAGTTCCGGGATTGGGGACCGGGTACCAATCAGAATACCACTTATCCTCCAGTATCCTGTACCTGAGTATATCGTCGCTTCCACCCCCGGTCATGTACAGTTCTTTGGTAAGAGGGTCATAATCGAGCTTTGCATAGGTCCTGGTGGATGATGTCTGGGAGAGTACCGTCCATGTTCCATACCTCAGATCGTAACGCCACAGGTCCCTTCTCTCGGTCGGGCTCGGAGATGTGTTCTCGGTTCCACCGTAGATATAGAGGTAATCGTTCTCGTATTCGTGTACCATACCGGACCCGTATCTCCCGCCAGGTGTGGTCCCAGTGAGCGAAAGTGTCTGGAAGATCTTCAGCATGGGGTCGAAGCGGTAGAAGTCCTCTCGGATCTCGGTCGATGAGGATGACTCCGAAGGGTGATGATAGCCACCGAACATGTATATCCTGCCATCGTGCTCGTTGAATATCATGGGGAAACCCTGACGCTTCTGCGGTCCGGCGGTATCAAGGATCTTCGTCCATTCGAAGTTGTCAAGGTCCAATTTCCATATGTCCGCAAGGTCATAATAACGCGTGCTTGGACCCTGTCCGGTGGTATAACCCCCGCCGTACATGTAAACGGTCATATTTTTGGCATCGAAGCACAGGCCAGCATTGGACCTCGAATGTGGGTTCTCCGTTCCCGGGTTGTAATATGGCCCAAACCATTCCTTGTTCGCGATGTCCCAGTAGTAGATATAGGCCGTCCCGTTGTAGAAACCGGTGTTCGGTCCGACATAATAGATCCTCTGGCTTGCAGAGTCGAATGCGAAGATGCCGTTGTTGGTGCTACTTGCGCTGTAGGTCAAGGGGAAGGACGACCAATCCATGGTGCCGAGGTCAAGGTAGTTCATGTCCCGGTATCTGCTGGCCTGGCCGCCTCCACCGGAATAGTATCTACCGGCAAAGACCACGAACCTGTCCGATTCGGGCGAGTAATGATCGGCATACATGAGCCTGCCGCTGGGAGCGTCCGTGAAGGTCCTGTTGGACCAGGTCCCCAGGACCGTGTCGTAGGTCCAGAGCATCTGGTTCTCGGTGCTTCCGGATATCAACCCACCCCAGATATTGACCGTATTATCGATCTGTCTGAAGAACATTCTCGCCCCGTAGAGACGGTACATGTCCGGATGAGTTGGGATGAACTGCCACTGATTGGTGACAATGTCGTAGACCCAGAACTCTGTAAGATATCCCAGGTCATCATTGTATCCTCCGTACATGTATATCTTCCTGTTACCCTCATCTATGCACATGTCGTGCTCGTACCTCTTTGCGATACCGGTGCTCGTACCGTCGTTGAGGAGGTTCAATACGGGTGTCGTCCCTGTCAGGTCGAGCCTGTAGAAACCGGAGAGGTTCGCTCTGTTCTGGGTCTGGTCTCCCATCCCCATGTTGATATACAATGAAGGAGGGCTACTGGTAGTGTCTATCACCATAGGTGCCCTTCCCCTCCTGAGATATGTTGGCTCGAGGAGGCCCGAGGATATTCTGGTCCATTGTTCGGTTGCCAGGTCGAACTCCCAGAGGTCGTCCAGCATGGAGTTGCTCTGGTAACCTCCATATATGTAGAGCTTCTGGTTCACGTTGTCCACGGCATCGCTGAAGTAACCCCTGCCGCCCGGGCTGAAGTACCTCTGCACTGCCACCCATTCGTTCGTGGTCAGGTCGTAGTAGAATAGGTCATCGTAACCGTTCATGCTGTCCTGCCATCCGGTATAGCCCCCCCCATAGACATAGATGCGGTTCCCGGGAGCATAGTATGCTGTTGCTCCATCCTCACCTCCGCTGGGATAATGGAACCTCTCCCAGACCTTCCAGGGCTCGCTTCTGGTCATATCCTGGCCGGGGGGTGTAAGTCCCAGCTCGGATACTTCTTCTTCTGTCATCACCCTGCTTTCGCCCATGTCCTCATCCAAGACATCTGTTCCATCTCCCGATGGAAGGAGAACCTGCATGTTGATAACAAGCAATGCGGCAAGCAGGAATACCATCAGCACCTTTAAACGATTTGGCAGTTGCGTTGTCATGGGTACCACTCCTCTAGGACCACCATGAATCATAGTCGGGACAGAGGCGTAAGTGACGGATTCGATAATATACTTTTTGCATCGGTCTGGATGTCACCTTTTTGATGACCCACATGTCTCACCTGGGCAATTCGTCCCTCAGGAACTCGATGACCCTCTCACATAACCTGATGTTCAGCGAGCATCTCTCGGAGATCCCCCGGGGTCCTGCCTCGAGCATTGAGCCAAGGGAATCGAAGCAGTTCATCAGCTTCAACGCCCTTGCTTTCCCGACACCATCTACACGGGTGAGAATGCTGATGTCACTTTCTCTCAGGGTCCTCTGGTAAGAGACGGCAAAGCGATGCGCCTCGTCCCTGACCCTCTGGAGAAGCATAAGGGAAGGGTCCGACCTTTTTAGATGGACAGAGGAAGAACTACCGGGGAGGAAGAGCTCCTCTTCCTTCTTCGCGAGCGAGGCAATATCGAATGGCCGTTCGATACCGAGTTCACGGATAGCATCCAGGGCAGCTTTCAACTGTCCTTTCCCACCGTCGATCAGTACCAGGTCCGGCATCTCCCCATCATGGTCTACGATCCTCCTGTACCTTCGAAATACTGCTTCTTTCATGGAGAGATAATCATCGTTCCTGTCCGTTCGTACCTTGAACCTTCGATAAGCACTCTTGTTGGGTCTGCCCTCTCTGAACTGGACCATGGATGCAACGGTTCCGGTGCCACCGAGATGCGATACGTCGAATCCTTCGATGATGACGGGGAGCCTTGAGAGACCCAGGCCCGATCGCAGTATTGAAAGCACATCCTCGGTCCTTTGAGATCTCTGCATCTGGGTCATGTGCAGTTCCATGTTCGTTCTTGCCATATCGATCAACGATCTTCTTTCATCGCCTCTTGGCCTGACGATCTTGACCGATCCCCTCCTCTTATCATGGAGGAACCTCTGCAGTTCCTCCTTTCTTTGAGGAGATAGGTCCATCCTGTCAAGGACGATGGTCGGTGGTATGGACCCGGAAATTGCATAGAACGAGCTGAGGAAATCCTCGGTTGGACCCCTGAGCGGTTCCCCGCCTTCAAGTGTGAATGATACGACATCGATGACCCTTCCGTCCCTGACCTTGACTACAGCGGCTGCCGTTCCCTCTCCGTTAATGTGTACAACATCCAGGTCCTCATTTCCCTTGAGCACGACCTTCTGGGACTGCCTTGATCTTCTTAGCCCTTCCACGATGTCCCGGATCCTGGCAGCTCTCTCGTATTCTTCGTTTGAAGAGGCCTTCCACATATCCCTCTCCAATCTTGACAGCACCTCCTCCGTTCTTTCCGAGAGGAACAACCTCAAACCCTCCACTGCCTGGGAATATTCATCCTTGCTGACAGTGCCGGTACATGGGGCCAGACACCTACCGAGATGATGCTCAAGGCACGGCCGTGAAGGTCTGGAAAGTTCTCTCCTGCAGGATCTGATAGGGAATATCTTTCTGAGCCACCTGATCGACCTTCTAACAGCCCGTGGGTCTGAATGGGGGCCGAAATGTTCACCCCGTCCTCTCTGGATCCCTCTGATGTGAAGGACTGCCGGGAACTCTTCTGACGTGATCAGGATATAGGGGTATGATTTATCGTCCTTCAATCTCACATTGTATCTTGGTCTGTAGCGTTTGATAAGTGTGTCTTCAAGGACGAGCGCTTCAAGTTCGGTCGCGGTAGCGATCCATTCTATGGTATCGGCCTCTCTCCGGAGCCTGACCTCTTTCTCGTTCCCTGTGTCCTGGAGATGCGATCTCACCCGTGCCCTAATATTGATGGCCTTTCCGACATAGAGGACATTTCCTTCTCCGGATCTGAACAGATAGACCCCGCATCTGTCGGGAAGCGAAGCAGGGTCGGTCCTCATGAGTAATATATCAAGTATCGATGATATTTATTTGCTGTCATAAGGAGTTGGCTCATTCGTCATCGAATTCGATCTCGAGGTCATCTTCGACCTCTTCCAGCTCTTCCGGTCTCTCCCTCTTCTTGTACTTGATCGGATCGAAAATATCCTCTTCTTCCTCAATTTCCTCCTCCTCCATTACTTCCTCGTTATCGATCTTCCATTCTTCTTCCTCGATTTCCTCCTCCTCCTCTTCCTCC
>JAFGLL010000107.1 GCA_016928095.1 Thermoplasmatota archaeon | reverse complement strand
GGGTCGAAACCTTCCAGGATGATCCTGTCATTCTCCGTTGACCTTCCCGCAATAAGACGGGCCCCCACCTCTCCAATGCCCGGGCCGAGCATGAAACCCTGACCGCACATCCCGGTTATATGGAGGAGCCCCTTGACATCCCTGTTCCAGCCCACGAGCGGGGAGCCGTCAGGGCTCATCGGGTACAGTCCTCTCCAGACACGTCTTACCCTTATGTTCCTCAACCTTGGAAGGAGGTCGATCATCCTCTCCGCTACCTGGGGAAGGAAGACCGAGGTCTCCCTCTTGTCCGTGCCGACGATGGGAGGGTCCGGCGTTATGCAGAATACGATCTGGCCGTGCCTGTTCTGATAGAAATAGTAGTTCTTCGAACCGACAGCGGGCCTCAGGTCCACGACCATGGTTTTGAAGAACTGCTTCACCGGTTCGGTTATGGCACCCTCATGAGAATCCGGGACTACCGGGATATCGGTCCCGGCCGATCTTGCAAGCTCCCTTGAGAACCCCCCCGCCGCATCGACCACCACAGGTGCGAGATATGTGTCCTTGTCCGTGTTCACACCGACGGCCCTTCCGTTCTCCACGATGATCGATGAGACGTTCTCCTTGAAACGATAGTCCACATCCCTTGTCAGACCGAACCTGTAGAAAGCATTGGCCGAGATCAGCGGTGATGCGGAGCCATCGTTGGGTGAGTGAGTCCCCCCCATGAGACCGTCGGGGTTAATGCCCGGGACGACCTCCCGGATCCGGTCGTGACCGACCCAGTCGATATTGAGTCCGAACCTCTTCTGGATGGGGAGCATCCCTTTCAATACCGCCTCATCCTGCTCCCGGTATACCGGGAACGTGTAACCGCCCTCCTGCCACTCTATGTCGTCCCCGTGCTGCTTCTCCCAGTTGGAGAAGACCTCGAGGGAGCGGAGGCTGGTGAGTATCTTTGCAGGGTCGGAGTGGGTTGCCCGTATCCCCCCGATGGCATGTTTGTTCTCCCCCTGGCCGGGGGAAGGGTGCCGATCTATCACCGTCACCTTGAACCCCATCTCCCCGAGTGACATGGACAGAGGGATCCCGACCGACCCCGCGCCAATTATGATGACATCGGAGCTATTCATGGTCGTCACCCTCCTCTATGCCTGCAAAATAACCCAGGGGAACCTCCACGAACAGTGGTCTATCGACCCTGTCTGTGACCACCCCGAGGTCGACCCCCTCCTCCCTGAATATCCTGAAGATCATCGGTCTGCAGGTCTTGGATCCGCAGGCCCCCATACCCGCTCTGGTGACCGCCTTGAGGTGGTTGAGGTCTCTCACACCGTTCTGTATCGCAGTCCTGATCTCTCCTGCCGTTACCCTCTCGCACCTGCAAACAATGGCATCATCGGGGAGCATCTCCTTCTCGTAAATTTCACCGGGCTCCTGCTGCTTCTCCTTGATCCATATCCCTGCGACCTTCTTCGCTCCGGCCTTCTCCACCCTGATCTGGACAAGGAGCGTCCTTGGATATTTCGGGTTCTCGATGACACGCTCCACGGGATATTTCCCCATTATCGCCCCGTCACTATCGGTGACCGTTACGATGCGCCCCTTCTCCACGATCTCCCGGTGCACCTCGTAAGGCAGAGTGACGGTGGGCATCTGCTTATCTTTTCTGAAGTCCACCACCGTTATGGCAAGACCTGGACAGATCCCGACACAGCTCAGGCATCCGATGCACTTGTCAAGATCGGACATGTAGGGAAGACCAGTGATCGAATCCTGTTCGGTCCTGAGGGCTCCGACCGGACAGACCGATGTGCAGGGATTGCAGGGGACCTCCTGATCGCAGTGGAATACCGGGAACACACCCATCTCCCTGGTGATCTCCTGTCTTTTTCTGATCGGACCGGGCTTCGATTTCAATATGGCCGCCTTTTCGTCCCATTCCCGGGGAACCTCTCCCACTTCAAGGCCGAGCGATGCGGCGATCTTCATCCCCTCTATTTTTCCCGTGAACATCGCCGCGGAGGCCTCCGCGATCTCCTGAGCATCGCCCGCGACGAAGGAGCGGACCCCGAACTCCGTGGCTTTTTTGTGGAACTCGTTCACCTCGTCGAGACCGACCGCGATGAGTACCGTGTCAACTTCGTAGGTTCGGTGCGTCCCAGGGACGACCTTCCAGTTCTCATCGAGCTTCGCGATCGTCGCCCTTTCCACCCTGTCCTTGCCTTCGGCCGAGACGATGGTGTGCCTGGTCAGGATCGGGACCCCGAGCCTCATCAGCTTGTCGGCGTGGACCTTGTAACCTCCCACATGCGGGAGCGCCTCGATTAGTGCCACCACATCGATCCCGGCCTGGAGAGCATGGTAGCCTGCGATGAGGCCCACGTTCCCTCCTCCGACGATCAGGACCTTTTCCGACGACCTTATCAGGTCCCTGTTGACAAGGGTCTGGAAGGCCCCGGCCCCGTAGACGCCGGGAAGGGTGTTCCCCGGGAAGGAGAGCATCTTCTCGCGGGCCCCTGTGGCGACGAGAAGCCGTTTCGGCCTGATCTTTCTGTAGGTCCTGTCCTTGACGACCCCCACGATCCCGTCCGAGAAGACCCCCACTGCGGTCGAATTGAGCCAGACCTTGACGCTTTCCAGCGTTCCCAGGTCCTTTTCCAGTATCCTCCCGATCTCGAACCCCCTTGTCCCCGCATATGAGTCCTCCACGGATCCGAAGAACTTGTGGGTCTGGAGGACGAGTTTGCCTCCAAGGCGGTCCTTGTCGTCGATGAGCAGTGTGTCTATACCGAGTTTTCCGAGCTCGATCGCAGCCGAGAGGCCCGCGGGTCCCCCACCTATTATCAGAACTTCGACATCCATGGTCGGGATCGGTCTGCCTTCGGGAACGGTGTCTGCTGCGGGGAGCTCAGGTAGTCCCTCGACGCTCTTCACCTCCGATCCTTCGGAGAGCGGCGTCATGCACGATTTAACGGGGACGCCGTCAGCCATGACAAGGCACTGTGCGCATTGTCCGTTCGCGCAGAAGATCCCCTGGGGGCTGCCGTCCTTGTAATGATGGCCGAACACGTGTATGTCGTTTGCTATCAGGGCGGATGAGACCATCTCCCCCTTCCTCCCCTTCAGCTTCCTGCCGTTGAATGTGAATTTCACTTCCTCGAATTCCTCTACCTCAATTACGGGATGCTCCGTGACCCTGCTCACCTGTATCACCACTGGGAACACGCCTTGATCGTTGGCGCTTCCTGAAACGTATAGTCTTACAAATCCCTTTTGATTATTCCTGAAAAAACGATCTTCACCGGGTCTTGTTCTACATCGCGGCAGGGGTCACCATGGTCTGGTCCTTCGTTGACATAACATCAGGGCTTCCTTCAATCCCAGAACCGTCTGGTCCTAGCGAACTTCACCTCGTCTTGGAATATCCTGCGAACAAGCTCCTCATCGTCATCGTACAGGACCTCGAGTATCCTTCCCGCGGTCTTCGGACCGACGCCTCTTGCCGCCATGCACAGGACGGCCCGGTATCCGTATGACGAGAAGAGCTGGGCCGCCATGGCGGCTGCTTTGAACCGCTTCCTGTCATCCCCTGTCAGCCTCTTCTTCTGCAGTCCTTTTTCAACTGCAGCCCTGGTCTGGAGGTCCCCTGTCGGGAGAGGTGCAAGCATCCTGGAACCGCATCTGTGGCATCCAACTATGTCTTTGGCTCTCTCGGCTGTGGCACGAAGTGTCGACCCGCAGTTCATGCAGGTCAGCCTGACCGAAGTCGTCATCAGCCTCTCCTTGACCGTCTCGATGACCATCTTTCCGGCCCCTTCCGAGGACATGAACTCGCTGCGTGCCCTGGATCCTGACATTGAAAGAGGTGAGATCCTCTGTACCTTGAGCTCTGTCCTTCCCTCGATGATATCACTGACGGACCTTGTGGAATGGGGGATGTCCAACCTCTCGTGCATGATCTTGGCTGTCGCCTCCCTCATGATTATGGTGTCCCTCCATATGGCCATCAATCTTTTAAGGGGGAACTTTGCCGGATCGATTTTCGAACCGAGGACACCGAACTTCTTCGCCACATGGAGCATCTGCCATCTGAGGAGCGGCGAGTTCCGAAGCAGTACCGGGACCATATTCTCCATGTCCGAGACGGGGACCTGCTTCATCGCCCACTCGATATCCGGGGCCTTCAATCTGAGGTCACCCATGAGCAATATCCTGTAAGCGTCGTGATCCACTATGACGGTGCCCCCGTACCTCGCCATCATCAGGGAGGCCACCATCCTGCCTATGGTCTCGTTGACCCGCGTCCCCCCGCAGATGCCGATCATTGCACCTTCAGTGCCTATCTCTATGGTCGCCGTATCCTGGTCCGGTACCACGAAACCCTCCTCCACCATCTCCCGAAGCTGAGAGATCACCATCTCCCTAGCTTCTTCGCTGAGCGGGAGCCGATCGAGAGCTCTTGCCCTCTTTGCATCCCCCTTCAACCATCTGACGACCTCCTTCCTGACCACGGCCACCTCCCTGGCGACCTCATACGGGACGGGTATATCTGATCCTGACCATGCAGGCACGGGCCCGAGCTCGGTCACGGGTTCGACGGTTATCTCCTCGTCACCCATATCGACCACCCTCCAGGCCTGGCCTCGAACGATGAACCTGGAATAAGGCTCCAGGTTCGAGAGGACAAAGTCCATGTCAAGGGACCCTATTATGGACCTCGTCGAGAGGTCCCTGATAAGTATCACCCTCTCATCGGGGATCATGGATATGTTCTCGTAGAAGTACTCGCGGGACCTCTTTCCTCCGTGTATCATACCTCCTTCCTCATCGAAGAATATCACCCTGGAATCGTTGAGGAAACGCAGGACCTCGACCACCTCCTCCTTTGCGATCCCCGAGAAGGTATAGGTCCTGGACGCGATGTCCGTCAGATCGTCAACCGACAGGTCCTTCTCCGCGACCAGTATGGAGAGCGTCTGATTGGCAAGGACGGATAGGATCATCTTCCTTGCCCATACCTTCTCGAGCTTCCCCCCCTTGGCGAGATGAGCGATGACCCCCGCTTCCACGACATCATCGGTCTCGGTCGCAAGTATGACGCACCGAGAAAGTCCCCCCACCTGATGTCCGGCACGTCCTGCCCTCTGGAGGAGCCGGGACACCTCTTTTGGTGACTTGAACTGGATGACGAGGTCCACCACACCGATGTCCATCCCGAGCTCCATTGAAGAGGTGCATACCATCGCTCTCAGCTCCCCCTTTTTAAAGCGACTCTCCATATCCTCTCTGGCTTCCTTCGAGAGCGAGCCGTGGTGGATGCCAACGGGGACGCTCCCGTCGTAAGCCTTCAACCTGGCGGTAAGGGCTTCGGCTAGGTCCCTGGAGTTCACGAATATCAAAGCCGACCTGATATCCTCCAGGAGCTCCCTGATCCTTCTGACAACGGCGGCGACCTTCGGGGTGCATCCGAGGCTCTTCCCCATCTCCTTGTCCTCGTCCAGGACGGAGGGGGACTCGACGAGGAAGGAATATTCCTTGGACCATTGCCCCTTTATAACAGTGACCTCCCTCCCGGGGCCTCCAAGGAAGGAAGCGACATCCTTTGCGTTGGAAATGGTTGCAGAGAGTCCGATCCTCTGCACCTTCCTTCCGGCAGCCCTGTCGAGCCTGGATAGTGCAAGGTCGAGCTGTGCCCCCCTCTCGCTCCCGTACAGCTCATGGATCTCGTCGACGATGACAGCGGAGACGGTCTCGAGCCCTTTCCGGAGCCTCTTTCCGGTGAACATTATCTGAAGTGTCTCGGGGGTCGTTACCAGGATGTGCGGGGGTTTCCGTGACATCCTGGTCCTGTCGGACTGGCTGGTATCCGAATGCCGTACCCCTATCGTGAGGCCTAACTCATCGCACCAGCTCTTGATCCTGCCCCATATGTCCCGGTTCAAGGCCCTTATGGGGGCTATGTAGAGGATGCCGATGCCGTCCGGCGGGTCCTCCTTCAATCTATCCATCAATGGTGCGAAGGTCGCTTCCGTCTTCCCGAGGCCCGTGGGTGCTATCAGAAGGACGTCCAGACCCTCCGAGATGGGGCCAATGGCCACCTTCTGCGGTCCGGTGGCCTCCTTGATGCCTTTTCTCTTCATGTGGGCGGCAACCCTTGGGGACAGGTCCTCCAGTCCGACGATGTGATCGCTGTCCTTATCTTCAAGAGGGGTCATGGGTGCGCCGTCTAAACACTGGAAACCCTTAATATTTCCGCTTTCCTTTACCAAGGGATGGCAAGGAAGATCCGCATACTCGACCAGTCCACCGTGAACAAGATCGCAGCTGGAGAGGTCGTGGAATCACCCTCATCCGTCATCAAGGAGCTTTTGGAGAACTCCATTGACGCTGGTGCAAGGGACATCAGGGTCCTGATCGAAAAGGGAGGGACCAGGCGGATAACCGTGATCGATGACGGATGCGGGATGTCCAGGGAGGACGTCGAGGTGGCGTTCACCCGGCACTCCACATCCAAGATCGGTACCATCGACGACCTGTCTCACCTGGACACCCTGGGTTTCAGAGGAGAGGCCCTGGCATCGATAGCTGCCGTATCCCAGGTCGAACTGGTCTCCAGGGAGATAGGGTCTCCCGAAGGCTCCGGGACGCGGGTGATCGTATCGGCCGGTCGGATGTCTGTCCTAGAACCGGTCGGATGCCCCCCGGGGACGCAGATCACCGTAACGGACCTCTTCGAGAACGTTCCTGCCAGGAAGAAGTTCCTTCGCTCCGTTAATGCCGAGAGTGCCAGATGTATAGACCTTGTCTCGAGGATAGCGATGGTCCACCCGGAGGTCGGGATACGTTTCGAGGTGGACGGGGGGGAAAGATTGAACAGCCCGCCCGCGGCCACCCTGCGGGACCGTACAGCATCGGTGCTTGGAACGAAGACCGCCCGGGCGATGTTGGAGGTCCCGGGGAAGCAGTGCGGTCCGGTCGGAGTAAGCGGTCTTGTCTCGCTGCCGTGGGATACACGGTCTAACTCGGCGGGGATCACGATCTCCATCCACGGCAGGATCATCCGGAACAGGCAGATCGTGGAATCGATAAGGAGGGGTTACGGGTCACGTTTAATGAAAGGGCGCTATCCTCTTGCCGTGCTCTTCCTTGAGGTGTCGAAGGATGATCTCGACGTGAACGTCCACCCGACCAAGGACATAGTGAAGTTCGAGAACGAGGGAGCACTGCTCACCTGCGTGGAATCCGCCGTTTCCGAGGTACTGTTCTCCTCGGCAAGGAAGCAGATCCGGTCAGGAAAGAAGGAAGGTCGGGAGGGAAGGAGGGTCCCGTTCATAGACGGTCCGGTGGGGGCATCCAGGATACGGATGGACAAAGCTCCGGTACAGGTGCCTCTCATGGAGGGGGAGTTCAGACCGCAGGAGACGGGAGCGGACCCGTGGAGGGAGGTGCCCGTTGTCGAAGGTTTTCAACGGCTCCCCCCGGCACTGCCGGAGGATACAGGTTCACTGAAGATGAGGATAATCGGACAGCTCGACCGGTCGTACATACTCTGCGAACTGGGATGCGACCTTCTCCTGGTGGACCAGCACGCTGCTCATGAGAGGATCAGGCTGGAGGAGCTGAAGAACAGGTTCAACAGCTCGCATCAGGGGGTGCAGGAACTGCTGGAACCTGTACATCTGGAACTTGACCCCTTATCCCTCTCGAGGCTGTCCACCATGGGGGAGGGACTGGCGCAGATGGGCTTCATCATCGAACCTTTCGGGGACGATTGTGTTGTCCTGAGAGGTCTGCCAAGGTTCATGGGGCGAACAGAAGCACACGAGGTGGTCCGCGATCTCCTGATGGGGAACGAATCCCACGAGGGATGCTCCCCCCCCGATGCAGAGTTCGAACCAGGCGATCTACCTCTGAAGGACAGGCTCATTGCACTAACGGCCTGCAGAGGTGCCATCAAGGCCCATCAACCACTGTCCCTCAGGGAGATGGAGGACCTTCTTTCGGACCTTCTCAAATGTGAGGTCCCCCTCCACTGCGCCCATGGAAGGCCGACCATGGTCAGGCTTCCTCTGTCCATTCTCGAGAAATGGTTCAGAAGGGTCCTCTGACCGACATGATAGATGACCCTGACATGTACACCCCAATCAATATGTAGGTTCGAGCAGGTGCTCCCCTCATGGGCCGTTCCTACTCCGAGAAGATGAAGGCAAGATCGGAAAAGGTCTCGGGCAACTCCCGACCGAGAAGACGCCCGAAGAAGGCAAATAGGGACAGGGAAGGGTTCCCTGTCGCCCCGATCGTCGTGATATCCATTATACTATTGCTGATCGTATCGACCATCGTGATGTTCATCGTCCAGAATACCAAAGATGAAGACGACCGGACAGGGGGGGATGGACCTGACGATGAGACGACGGGCCATCCGGCTCAGACCCTCATCGGAATAGAATCGGTGGACAGGGGTGTGATAACTCTCGAGGAACATATCGGCAAGGTGGTGGTCCTCGATATGTTCGCCACCTGGTGTTCTCCGTGCAGGCAGCAGATGTACGAGCTGATAGACCTCCAGTCGATGTTCCCACGAAGCCAGGTCGTCATCGTCTCCGTGGACACCGACCTCTCGGAGACACTCTCCCAGGTCCGGGATTTCAAGGATGGTTATACTGAGGCAGAATGGACCTTCGCCGTGTCCAATGCCGATCTCAACAGCTATTTCCCGGCGTCCTCCATTCCGACCCTCTACATACTCGACAGGAACGGTCGGACCGCTTCCACGCATGTCGGTCTGACATCTGCGGAAGATATCGCCAGTGAGGTAAGGGACCTCCTGTGAACATCTCAAAACCTATTTCTATCGATCCCACACATCACCTCTCGTGAACGCTGAAGGGTCAAGGTCAAGATCGCCGCTCCTTGTGGTCGTGGGAGGGAGAAGCGCGAGGATCGTCAGCAACATCGATCTCGGCAAGGGTATCGATGTCCTTGTACTGGATACGGATTCCAGGACCGAGAGGAACTTTTCGAACATGAACGTCCTGACCGTCGGCTCACGGATCGTCCATGGTGAGGGTTCAGGGGGCAACATGAACCTGGCCAGGGCATGCTTCAGGATGGATATGGAACAGATAGCCCCTAGGGTCCTTGGAAGACCTCTCGTCGTGTTCCTGACAGTAACCGATGGAGCGACCGGGATGGCAGGTGCGGTCGAGATGTCATCCCTGCTGGTCAAGGTGGGCATGGCTTCCTTTTCTTTCCTTCTCCACGAGGAAGGCATTCCGGGAGGGCGTCTGGACCCTCTCAGGATAGCCTCGATACTGCTTGACGGACCTCTCAAACCCGGATGTATACTGACCGCTATGAACGCTCCAGGGTCCTCTCCGGAGGACCCTTTCGGTCTGCAGATGGTCCTTCCTTACATACTTCGATCGGCATTGGGCGGGGAAGGATATGCAGCACCCCAGTCCGTATGGCAAGTGTTCAGGGAGGATGGAGGGCCTTTCGAGGTCGGACCTTTGAATATACCTGACACCCCCCAGCAAATGAAATTCTCTCCACCCGCCCTTGTATCTTTGAGCGTCCCGGAAGGCATGACGAACCAGGAGGTCCGGTCCAGGCTGGGTTCGGCCTTTGGACAGATGGAAGGTGTCCATCTTGCACTCATACCCTCCAGGGACGGAAAAGAACTGGAAGGTGCCTTCATCTCGAGGTCTAGCCAGAAGCAAGGGCCCCAGGAAGGACCACCCATCGACCCGGAGACCTTGAAGGACCTCGTGGGCGAACCTGATGCCATCGACATACAGCCCTCCATCAAGATAATGGGAGGTTAAAGGTTTTATAGAGGTCCACCCGATGTTGAAAGGACATGCGTGGACTGAGTGCGTCCAACCTTGGTGTTGCCGATTTACCGATGGGTATCATTATAGCTGCCGTGATCACATCGGTCGCCGTACCTGCTTTCTGGTCCGCTTACCAGTCCCTCTCGGTGAACATGACCTTGGAGGCGATCGAGGAGGAGATCTCGGACATGCTTCAGATGGTCAGGGCCGTCATGGACGGGGGTGTTGGGAGCAACATGGAAATGAAATTCGAGGTCAGGCACTGGGGAAGTGCCACTGTGGAACGGGTGGAGATAGGCGGTCCGTTGAACGGTTCATCGGAGCGTTTCATGGTATCTTATTCCATAACCGGTTACGGGAAGGGTTTCCTCTGCCTTGACCCGCCCGTACAGATGACCTGCACAGACCTGGGACAGATCAATGTGATAGGGGATGGTACATACCATCTCAAGTTGAAGCACGATGTCATAGAGATGGTCCATGTCTGTTCCGTGGACCTGAAATAGTATCACGGCAGGGGGGGCGACAGCACATCGCCTCCTCCTTCTTCCAGGACCTTGATCTCCTTGAGGTCTATGATCCAGTAGTCATGGAAGTATTTGTCGTAGATGCACTTGCCCACGAATTGGATGCTGTCCTCGATGTGCACCTTCGTATCCTTGAGTATGCCCTGGAAATCCTGCAGGGAGATCTTGATCCAGAGTTTCCGGGTCTCGGTGGGTTCGCCTCCCTTCTCAAGGTCGGTAATCATGGTGTCGTATACCAGGACCTTGAGATGCTCGTGTCCTTTGCGGTGGACGGGCTTGCATGAGCTGACCTTACCCTCCACTTTGACGATCCTTTCACGGTAGGGTCCGTACATCCTCTCCATGTTCTCCGTCCATCTGTCAAGGAACTTGATGAATGGAGAGTCTATCTTGTCCCAGCCCTCGACCTTTCCGGAACAGACCTTCATCAGTTCTTCGAAGCGGAGCTTCTTCTTCCCGTGGGGGCATTTTTCCCGCGGACCCCTGCAACGGTTATCCCAGAGGACCTTCTTGAGCTTCCTGATATCATCCTCGGGGACCTCCTTGTTGTAAGCATGCTTGATGATCATGCCGTCATCGACGGCCCCCTCATCCAGGGATTCCCCGATGAGCACCATCAGTGAAGAGATGTCCCCCCATCTCTCCTCGAAGGACCTCGAACCGTCCTCCTCTTCCTCTGACGTTGCCTGGGTCGTCTCTCTTTTATATGGTTGGGGAGACCTTCGGTGAGCTCCGCGGTCACCTCCCCTGGGACCGCCACCCCATTGAGGCTGCCCTCTCCGATCGTCCATACGGGGTCTCTTATCCCAAGGTTCGTCCTGGTGCGGCCTCCTCTCCTCCATCTTGAGATATTCGGTCCCTTCGGTGGTCATCCTGTCCTGCTTGTCGTATATTCCCTGTCCGATCTCCCTCGGGCTTCTTACGTTCCAGCCTCTTCTGAGGCTGTGACGGTCCCCGTATCGTGGAGGAGGCGCCTGAGGCCCCTTGAGCTCCGGGGGTATGTCCTTCTCCTCCAGCAGGCCAAGTTCCTTCAGGAGTCGTATCCTGAACTCTTCCAGATAGACCTCGTCCGGATGCGAGAGCTGGTATGTGTCTCCCTTCTTCGAGGGGGTGACCAATCCTCCCTTCATCTGGAACTCTGCATTGAGGTCGCGGATGGAGGACTTCATGGCGTTCTTCTGCAGAACATCTGCAGATACCTTGAAACTGTTCTTTTCCATCTGTAATTCTCCGGGAGAGGTCCCATACCCCTAGGCCGGTTATTGAACCCTGTTATAAAATCCTTTTTATATAATGGGGGAAGAGTGCAACCGGTAACTCTCCATATGTATTGGTTTTTTAATAGTTTCCCCTGATGCAACGGCTGATGTCCAACTCTCATATGTCGTCAGGTAAAGAACGACCATCAAGCTGCTCGACCAGCCTCTTCCTCAAGTTTTCGTACATCTCCCTGTCTATCTCACCGTCGGCCAGCATCTCCTTGAGCTCCATTATCCTATCGACGATGAACTCGTCCTTCTCTTCCCCGGAAAGGGCTTTAGGCCGCTCGAAAGAGGGCATGTCCGGTTCACTGTCCTCCGTTGCCCTATCAAGGTCAGGAACGGTCTCCTCTTCTTCCCTGTCCACTTCTTCATCGAGTGGAATGGCATCCACAGCTATTCCTTGGCTGGGCCCGATATCTATCCTTACGGATGGTGTATTTGTCCCTTCGCTTCCGGACCCCGGACCGGAGGTCCATATCGACCGTGGCTTTTTCTTGTCCTTGGAACTCTTGAACGCCCTCGTTATGATGATTATCAGGATGATGGGAATACCAACGACCAGGGCCAGCATGAACATGCAGCATAAGATGCCGGTCCAATCCGTCCCTTCTTCCGTCTCCTGGTCCTGGGAGCCCGTAGGAATACCCACTATCGCTCGATAAGGTTCGGGTCCGGTGCCCCTCTCGACCCTTGATGGCCCTGCCTCCCCCACCTGTGAGGCCGAGGCATGGACCGAAATGACCGTCAGGATGAGTATCGTTGATATGATGACGGCCAGGGTCATTCCCGATAATGGTATTCTGTCCATCTCCCCCACTCTGGGCCAGTATGATGACGTCCAACAGTATAACCCGTCGGGAAGAATTTAAGTTTTCTCATCAAGAACCCTTGCATCTTTCGAGCAACGCCATGTAGAATCCGTCGAACCCCTCCTTGTCCGGCCTCAACCTCCTCTCGGAGACGAGTTCGAACCCGGGATTTTTTTCTCCAAGGAACCACCTGACCTGCTCCTCGCCCTCCGATGGGAGTATCGAACAGGTGGCGTAGACCATCTTCCCTCCGGGTTTGAGAAGAGGGCTGTACGATATCAGTATCTGCTTCTGGAGCTCTTTCAGTCTTTCAAGGGTTCCCGCATCGAGCGACCACTTGATGTCGGGGTTGCGCCTGAGCGAACCGAGTCCGGTGCAGGGTACATCCAGAAGGAGTCGGTCCATGGTCCCTTTCAGCCTCTTGTAGCTCTTGGTCCCGGTGATGAGCTTTGTCTCGGCGTTCTGCACCCCCGCCCTCCTTGCTCTTTTCCTGAGCTCATCGAGCTTCCATTCCACATCGTCCATGGCAAGGAGTCGGCCAGTGTTCTGCATCAGGCAGCTCAGATGCAGGGTCTTGCCCCCCTGGCCCGCGCAGGCATCCGCGACCTTCATCCCCGGTCGTACGTCAAGAAAAGGTGCAACGGCCTGCGAGGCCGGATCCTGGACCTCGAAGAGGCCTTCCTGGAATTCGGGGGATCGGAAAATATTGAACTTCTGCTTGAAGACAAGTGCATCGGGAGCCCACTCGACGGGGACCGCTTCGTGCCCTGAGGCTCTCAGTCTCTTCCTGAGGTCGGCCTTGTTAGTCTTGAGGGTGTTCACCCTGATAGCAAGCTCGGAATAGGTATTGGATGAATGCAGTATGTCGTCCCAGTCCTCACCGATCTCTTCCTCGCCGAGCTTATCCATCCAGTCCGGGACCGATTCCCTGACTGCCCTGTTCATCCTTGCTCTCTCGAGCCTCTTCTTGACCCGATCAGGGGACAATCCCCTGTACTCGGGTCTCCTCTCCACCTCTTCCCCTTTCTTGATCTGGTAGGCTCCCAGAACATGCCACAGCCCCCGATCATCGAAGGAGGGCTCCCTCCCGAGACCGTTCCAGAGAAGCCTCCAGTACCTTATAATATCATAGACGGAGTTGGAGAAAAGCGCCCTCTGCCTGTCGGACCATTCGGGGTTCTTCGAGAGGGCATCACCGATGACGGAAGAGGCGTACCGGCCCTCCGACAGCACCTCCTTGAGCGTCGATATGACCTCCTGCCCGAAATCCCGTCTAAGTTCCAGTGTCAGACCTCCTTGTCGTTCTACCTCGTCGCGGGCCATCACCTTCATGAATATTTAATTAGGCCTACTGCATGGTCCCCGACATGAGGAAGAGACCATTGCTGGTGACGGCCGCTCTTATCCTTGGAGAGGACCGCATACTGATCGCCCGGAGGCTCCCCGATTCCAGGTTCGAACCGAACAAGTGGGAGTTTCCCGGAGGTAAGGTGGACCTCGGGGAGCATCCCGAAAGGTCACTTCAAAGGGAACTCCAGGAGGAACTCGGGGTCGATGCGGAGGTCGGACCCCTTTACGATCTGGCATCACATGTTTACGACCAGAAAGGCCTGAAAAGGCACGTGGTCATCCTGTTCTACCTGTGCCGCATATCCTCCGGTGAGCCCCGGCCTATGGAATGTCAGGACCTCCGATGGGTCACAAGGGAGGAGCTCTCGAGATACATATATGTCGAGGGGGACGAACCTGTTGTCGCAAAGATAAGGCACGACGACGATCTCTGGTCTAGGACATGAAGATACGGGCGAAGACCCGGGAATCCCCGATGTAATTGCTCAGAAGGGCCGTCTCGTCTGGCATATGTGCGGTATCCTCCATCTTTCCCCAGACAGCAGCCGGATATCCTTTCCTTCTCAATATCGCGGCGCAGGTCCCCCCTCCGATGCCCTGTGGTTCCGCATCGACCCCGTAAACATCCTTGATGGCCTTTTTCAGCAAGTCCACCACCGGATGGTCGGGTGAGGTGGGAGGAGCGGCCTGTTCGTACTGGACGGTCTCGACCTCCATCCGGACCCCGTGCTTCTCCGAATGCTCTTTTGCCCTTGTCCTGATGAGGTCAAGGACCTTCTGCGCCCTGTAGTTCGGCATGATCCTGCAGTCGATATAGCTGATATCCTCTCCCGGGACCGTATTGATGTTGGGGACGTTCTGCTCCCTCTTCGAGGGAACGAAAGATGATCGGGGGTAGTCGTAGAGACGGTCTTCGTGAGGGTATGTTTCGTTCAGTTCATCATGGATGCTCACGAGAAACCTCATGGCCGCAAGATTGGCATTGATCCCCTTGTGCGGGACCGATGCGTGCACCTGCTTCCCGAACGTGCTGACCTTGATCCACATTATGGATTTCTCGGCCACTTCTATGACCGACCCGTCCGGCTCCCCGGCGTCCGGGACGATGAAGAGGTCGTCCTTCGAGAACAGTCCTTCGTGCTCTTTCAGAAGATGCACCATGCCCTTTGATGACCCTACCTCCTCGTCGGCGACAAGGAATATGTTGACATCCCTCTTCGGTCTTGCACCGCCTTCAAGGACCGCCTTTGCCGCGAAGAGGGAAGCTATCAGGTCCTGACCGTTATCCTCTATACCCCTCGCTACAAGCCTGTCCCCGTCCACCCTGAGCGTGTAGGGGTCCCCGGTCCACTTGTTCAGGTCCCCGGGGGGGACCACGTCCATGTGGGCGAAGATCCATATCCTTGGAAGGGAGGGGTCCTCCCCCCGTATCTTTAAAAGTATGTTCGGCCTTTTTCCCGCCGTCACCCGATCGTCAGGGGCGTCATATCTCTCGATCCCGTCGAACCCCCAGTCAGAGACGAGTTCGAGGATCCTCTCACCCTTCTTCATCTCGCCGTCACCCCCCGAATCGGGGGCGATGGCGGGGATCGCCAGTATTTCCCTGGCGAAATCTATCATGTCTTCCCCGGCCCCTTCGAGGAATGGGTCGATCCCATCGATATCTGACATCCGATCACCTGTTTTTGGGATATGTGCTCATCGCACAATATGCTTCCCATACCATGATAACGTCAGTTCAACTAACCGATGATGTGATCCCGGCTGTTTTCCTGATCGGAAACAGCAGCCTAAAGCGGTCTACATGAATATCCTTTGTAGAGAAGGGAGACCGGTATTAACCCTATATTTCCTCATGTTGAATCGCGATCATTAGATCTCCATTGCCATAGATATTTCCGATGTAAGTTCGAATTGTTATGGGTCCATATATTAAAAGTCTTAACATCTGTTAGAAAAAATTATATAGGGAATAATATCTTAGTTCACTTAATAGGATTGTTCAAGATGTTCGGGAGAAAGGAGTCGATCCTGTTCGGTATAGGGTCTGTTGGACTAAAAGATAACAAAATATATTGTAAACGAGATATGGCGGATGCGATCGGCATATCGATAACAGCTCTCGATCGACATCTTGTCCATTTGAGGAGTTCGGGATACCTGAAGAAAGATAATGGACCGGGATCCGTATGCGGGCACTCTCTTACCGAGATCGGAAAGGAAAGGTATGAGACGATATATGACCAGGTGCAGGATATGATCCTCACACCTGAACAGCATTCGGTCAGTGTTGTATGTCACTTGAAATCCATATTGAAATACATCAATGATCCTCTCTTGACATTGAAGATCGTGTCAAATACCCTCCGGGGAAAGAAGATAGATGTTCTGGAACTTTTAAAAATGTACAGTCTTCAAAGAACGGGATCCGGATATACAATGATGATCGATGAGGTCCTTTCCATACCAGAGGAAGGTCAATTAACCTCTCCAGATGATATGTTGTTGGTCCTTACAAATATGGGCCTCGAGCCCGGTGAAAGTATCTCAAGGATGCAGGACCAGGACATGGTCAGATCGTTCATGTCCACTGCAGAATACAAACGTCGAAACGGAGACCTGGACGAGGCTATATGCATGTATGATCGTGTGCTGCGATCAATACCAGGTCTCCCACCCAATATATGGATAATAGCGTATACAAATAAATTGAAATGCATTATGGGATTGGGAAGATATAATGAGTTTTTTAAATTGATAGAACATTCAATCCAATTGGTTAAGAACAGCGTTCACAGGGCCATGATCCGACAGATAAAAGCGGACCAATTATCATTGAAAGGCGAATATGAAGAATCAGAAAAGATCTACCGGTCATGTTTGGGAGTTTATTCCGCCAAAGACCTTCCGATACTCGGAATAACCGCATTAAACAACATGGGTGTGATGTTCTTTCGACAAGGCCGATCCGATATTGCTGTTCAAATGTGGAGAAAAGCATACAAAATAGCCAGAGAGAGAGAACTTTTATGGGCGCAAGCCATCCTTGCCATGAACATTGGAGACCATATCGCCTTCAACAAGGGTCAATTCAAACGAGGTAGAGACCTTGTTCGCGATGCGAGAAAGATCATGGAGCGGCTGGATGATATGGAGGGAGTTTCTGACGCAGAGTTCAATTATGCTCTGGTCTGTCTGGCGGAAGATAAAGTTCCTCTGGCATTGAAGCATTTCAATAAATCTTTAAAGTATCCAATACTTGATCATGTGAAGAGGGACGAGAGGACTAGGGTCTTCAACGACAGATTGGAGAAGTGTAGACAAAAATTGTCCATTTCTTATAAATAGCCCCCCCTTTTAAAAATGCGGTCGGACAGCAATTGTTATAAAACGATCCGGACAATCTTTACATGATGAGAATGATGAGATGCCCAACCATCCTGATCTTCACTTCGATCATGGTCTTCTTGACAATATTCTGTTTCCTTGCCGGAGGTGATGAGACCATTGAGAGGAAATGTGTGGTGATCGTTTCAGGGAGAGAAGGATACACACAACATGAACTGGAAAAGGCCTCTTCATTCAGAGAATATCTTCTGGATGATTGTACAACATATGACCTCATATATCTT
>JAFGLL010000106.1 GCA_016928095.1 Thermoplasmatota archaeon | reverse complement strand
TGCTTGACATCAGATGTCCTCCGAATTCACGTCCGAAATATACCAGGTACTAGCTGGCTTTTGCCCCAATAGGCTTTTGTTATATAGCTATTTCGTGTTGACCCACTGGGTCACCCTGGTGGCCATTATGGCCATCAAAGTGAAAACCCTTTAACGATTCCTGTTATATAAACTCGACCCTCATGACGGATGATAATGGAATTTTCCTCTATGTTCTATGTACATAGTTAGGATCGGAATGTACATGGTTAGGATCGGAGGTTATTAATGGGCCCCCCTAAGCATAATGTGTTGGTACAATGAAGCTTCCATCAGGTCATCTCAGGCCGCTTGTGGCCCTTTCTTTCCGAGCTTCAGACCGTCACCATCCCGAAACAGTGTGGAAAGCCTGGTGAAGAGGGTTTCCTTCTTGATATCGGCCATGAGGGCATATTTCAGGACCTCTTTGAAGGTCGAGACCGGAATGACCTCGATCTTTCCTTCGTACTTGTCCTCAAGGATCACATCCTTGAGGTTGGACCTGGGAATCAGGACCCGCTGCAGGCCCACCTTTGCAGCAGCCTCTATCTTGGCCGTAACGCCACCGACAGGGAGGACCTCACCTCTTACGGAAAGGGAACCCGTCATAGCAAGTGTCATATCGACCGGTACATCCTCAAGAGCGGAGATGATGGCGGTTGCGATGGATATCGAGGCCGAATCACCCTCTACCCCGTGGGTATCGACGAATTGTATATGCAGGTCGTAATCCGAGATGTCCTTTCCGGTTATCTTCTTGATGAGGGCGGAAACGTTCTGAACGGATTCCTTTGCGATCTCTCCAAGGCTGCCGGTTGCGATTATCCTTCCTTCCTCCTTCGAGGATGCCGGTGTGACCTCAGCGGCCACCCTGGTGACGATACCTGACATCTCCGACATGCTCTGGTCGCCCTGCATCACCGCAAGTCCGTTCACCATTCCGACCATGAAACCTTTGGTCGTCACGGCGGAATATTCCTTCCTTTTCTTCAATTGATGATCGACAACCTGCTGCTCCAGGGACCTTGATAGCACCTTCCCGGCCTGGACATCCTTCGCCGTGACGAACTTGTGCCCCAATTCCCTTGACAGGTCACCCGCCGCTCTAACCAGCCCTCCCAGTTCTCTGAACCTTAATGAGAGCTGACCGCGGACACCTGCCCGCCTCTGTGCCTCCCTGATGACCTCCGCTATCGCTCCATTGTCGAAGTGGCCGATCTTCCCATCCTTCCTTATTTCCTGGGCAATGAAGCGTACTACCTTGAAGCGGTTCCTTTCGGTATCTTTCATCGTGGTATTCACGTATACCTCGTAACCGTAACCCCTTATCCTTGACCTCAGGGCCGGATGCATGCCTCCGTATCTCTCACCGTCCGGTCCCTGTCTGCCGTAAACGGAGTCCAGGTTCCCGGCGGCTACCAGTATGAAATCACATGGTACCGGCTCGGTCTTCACCATGGCACCGGCAGACCTCTCGGATTGACCGAAGATGGAGAACTTCTTCTCCTGCATGGCTGTTAAAAGGGCCTGCTGGGATTCTGGTCTTAGCAGGTTGATCTCGTCTATGAAAAGGACACCCCTGTGTGCCTTGTGGATTGCACCCACTTCGACCCTCTCGTGAGGTGGGGTTTCCAGACCACCGGATTGGAACGGATCGTGCTTCACATCACCCAGAAGTGCTCCCGAATGCGCTCCGGTGGCATCAATGAAAGGGGCCTTGGAGTTCCTCTCATGTCCTGTCAGGAGCTTTGGAATCAGTTCATCCTCCTTCTTGGACATGGATATGAACCTCGAGAAAAAGTAGATGCCAATGGCTATCATCGACCCGATGACAAGGATCATGATATCCTTCTCGTAAAGGAAATATACCACGGTGATGACCATGATCGCCCCGATGATCAGGAACTTCCAGGAGTTCTTCTTCTCCTTCCTGATCTGGGCCTGGGCCTTCTGTGCCTTGATGATATCCCTTCCCTTGCCTCCCGGGATCGTGCGTATCCTGGGCTCGTTGGGGTCCTCGGGGTTCGGATAGACCAGGATATCCTCGAGCTCCTCCGGGGGCAGGAATTCCGTCATGGAGCTTGCGATCATGGACTTTCCTGTTCCCGGATCCCCTATCAGAAGCAGGTGTCGCCTCTGCTCGGCAGCCTTCTTTGCGACCTTGACCCCCTCCTTCTGACCGATGACCTGGTCCATCATCTTCTTCGGGACCTTCACGTCCGCTGTTGAATTGATGCCCTTGCCTTTCAGCCATTGGCGGATCTCGGCCACCGTGTTCCTTTGAGAAGATGTTTCCTTGCTTGCCATGGGCGTTTGCTCCCTCTCCGAAGGGTTTGTGGTATGTAATCCAGGGGTGGTCATAAAACTTTCCCTTACAATACACTAGATATATGTTTATCAGCAATACATATTTACCGGAACCGTTTTGCGACAATATGGGAGGCATGACCGGGGCTAGAAGGAGGGACGATTGGGGAAAAAGACCAACGGACCCCTTCCTGAAGAAACTCATGAAGGACCCGAGAAGGGCGGCCCGCCTGAGCATGCTTTTCACGATCGGAATGATACTTTTCTGGTTATTCTTCGTGACCGGGATGATGTTCATAGCGGCCTATCTGCTCCTGGGATGATCTCAATACATTGCCAGCATTCGCCTGGCAAGCTCGATCTGGCCCTTTGGGTCCCTGGTCTCGGTCCTTCCATGACCGGGATACAGGGAGCTTATCTCCCATTCCAGGGCCCTTTCTATCGAGTCCCTGAGGAGCTCCAGGTCCCCTCCGGGAAGGTCCCACCGACCCACACCCCCGTCACAGAAAACAAGATCGCCGCAGAACATGCAACCTTCTGACCTCTCGATGAGGCAGATCAGACCTGGAGCATGCCCCGGTGTAGAACGGACATCGAAAGAGAGACCCCCTATCTTCAGGTCATCCCCGATGTCCTTCACATCAAGGATCGGGTCCATGCGGGCCCCGAAGAGAAAGCTCCCCGTCCGGACAGGATCGCCCTCCCTGAGTGTTCTGGCACATTCCGGCGACCCGTGAAGGGAGGAATCGAACGCTCTCATCAAATGAACGGCTCCTCCGAAGTGATCGAAATGCTCATGGGTCAGGACTATCGCATCCAGATCTGCCTCGCCCAGGTTCCTCCTTATGGAACCCTCGACCCTGGAGCTGTAAGATCCCGACCCGCAATCGATCAGGATGTTCGTATCGGACCCTCTGACCAGGAATATGTTCGAATCGTAAGGACCGGATCCTATCTGAATGACATCCACCATACGAGGGCCTACCCTGGCAAAGCATGGTTTAATACTTCATATAACATTCGATTCTCGATGGACAAGGGTGATGCAGGCGGTTGGAGGCTATCCAAGGACCTGAGGTGTACTCTACTGACGGTGATCTCCCCCTCCGCCAAGGAAAGGTCACGGATCAACGATGTATCGGGAAGGCTCGTAGAGAGGATCAGGACCGTTACCAGGGAGATGGGGCTGTCGGATATCGAACCCGTGATCGCCGGTTCCGTGGCTAAGGGAACGATGGGCAAGGACCCGGACCTGGATCTGTTCCTAATCTTTCCAGAGGATACGCCCGTAAACGTGCTGGAGTCAGTGGGTTCAAAGATCGGCCTTAGCATCCTCCAGGACCCTTGCAGGAGGTACACCCAGCACCCTTATGTCACCGGATGGTTCGAAGGGGTGCGGTGCGACCTTGTCCCCTGCGTGTCCATGACCAAGGGTTCAAAGGTCAGGACCGCAGTGGACCGGACACCCTATCACACCAGTTATATCAATTCGAGGATGACACCACGACAGAAAGAAGATGTCCTCCTTCTGAAATCATTCCTGAGGGGGATCGGGGCATACGGGGCCGAGGATACGGTCCAGGGATGCAGCGGCTACCTGGCCGAGCTTCTGATCCTGAAATTCGATGATCTCGAAGGTGTGATTGGTTTCCTCTCGAGGATCGCACCTTCGGTCCCGGCACCCGGGGGGTGCGAGGAGGTGGACATATCCGGTCCATCACGACGAGAAGCGGCCATCGTCCTTTTCGATAAGGCTCCCCTTGCCGATGAGATACCCCTTCCGGCAGAGAGGTACGAACGCATGTTCGGCATGGACCCGCTCGTGGTGGTGGACCCGGTCGATGCACGGAGGAACGTGGCCTCTTCGATCTCTTCCCAGACCCTCTCCTATATGGGCAGGGCGGCATCCAAGCTGATGGAGGGACAGAATGAAAGGTTCTTCCATCCGTTCTCAGGACGACCGATATCCGCTGTCTCCGTTCGTGTGACGGATCGAACATCAGGGGGAATGCTGTTCGAACTGGAACTGCCCGGTGGCGATCCGGGCATAGTGATCACACAACTGAGAAGATCACTGCGAAAGCTCACCGAAGGTATGTTTAGGATGGGATTCGAGGATATACGCACCAGGTTCCTGGTCCAGTTCCCGAAGGATGAGTGTCCGGATCCCGGATATCTGAGATCCAGATATATATGGGATGGGGACATTCCAAGGGCAAGGGTCATTGTTCACATCAAGACGGAACCCAAGGTCCTTTCCCGGGACCTTGTACACTGGGGACCACCCGTCGACAATCCCAGGATGAAGGATTTCAATGAAAGGTGGGGTGACATGGTCAGGATGAACATGGACATAGGTCGCGCGTACGTGGTCATCCAGAGAGATAGGACCGACCCATGGGATATTGCAAATAAGATATGGGATGGCATCACCCATGGCTCAAGCTTCACCGAACCTTCAATAAAGAGACTAGAAGGGGACCTTGTACCAGATGAACTATCGTGGGTCCTCTCAAATGGACATGATATATGGGTAGACTAGCGCTGAAGGTAGTGTGGGACAACCTTAATAATCAATCTCCCATTACCTCAAATGCCCCCCGTCAGACTTGATGTTACACGAGAAGGAGATGGTCTGGTGCCACTGCAAAGAACGGATTACTGGTATGATCTAGACGCCACATTGCCCGAGCTCCAATCGATAGCCCGTGATGCCAGAAAATGGATAGTCAGGAGCATATACGAGGCGGGGTCTGGACATCCGGGAGGCTCCCTCTCAATAGTCGAGATACTGACCTCACTCTACTTCAGGGTAATGAGGCACGATCCCGATAATCCCCTCTGGGAGGAACGCGACAGGTTCGTTCTTTCGAAGGGACATGGTGCACCCGGACTATACACAATACTGGCCCTGTCCGGATATTTTGACAGGGAGGAGCTTTTGACCCTTCGAAAGCTCGGTAGCAGGCTCCAGGGCCATCCGAGCATGAACAAGACACCGGGCGTGGATATGTCCACAGGGTCCCTCGGTCAGGGGCTATCCATAGCCATCGGAATGGCCCTTGGAGCACGCTTGGACAGGAAAGATTATCGTGTTTACTGTATAATCGGGGACGGGGAATCCCAGGAAGGTCAGATTTGGGAAGCTTCCATGGCGGCGTCCCACTACAAGCTGGACAATCTCTGCGCCATACTGGACCGCAACCAGCTGCAGATCGACGGCCCGACCGAGAAGATCATGTCACTGGAACCCACTTTCTCGAAGTTCAAGGCCTTTGGATGGCATGTCATCGAGGTCAACGGACATGATTTCAAGGAACTTCTCCGGGCGTTCCATGAAGCCGAGACCTACAAGGGAAAACCCACATTGATCATCGCCAACACCATCAAGGGAAAGGGGGTCTCCTTCATGGAAGGCTCCCTGAAGTTCCACGGCAAGGCACCATCCAAAGAGGAGCTTGATCTGGCTTTGAGGGAACTTGGGGGTGAGGCCTGATGGAATGGGTCCTGAAGAACATGAGGCCGGGCTTCGGAGAAGCACTGGTGGAGCTTGGAAAGAGATACCATCAGGTGGTCGCGCTCAATGCCGACCTTTCCGGTTCGACAACAACGTCCATGTTCGATAACGCATTCCCAGAGAGGTTCCTCAACGTCGGTGTTGCGGAGCAGAACATGATGGGAATATCCGCTGGTCTCGCCTCCACGGGCAAGATCGTCTTCGCATCGACCTTTGCCATGTTCGCGACCGGCAGAGCTTACGACCAGATCAGGCAATCCATCGCCTACCCCAAATTGAACGTCAAGATAGTTGCGACACATGCAGGGATCACGGTCGGAGGAGACGGTGCCTCTCACCAGATGCACGAGGACCTGGCACTGATGAGGGTCCTCCCCCATATGACAGTCATAGCTCCCGCTGATTACTGGGAGGCAAAGAAGGCTGTCCTTAAAGTTGCAGAGACGCCAGGGCCATGCTACATAAGATTGGGCAGGACCGACACCCCCCTGATCTATGACGAGAACTATGATTTCCAGATCGGCAGGGCGAACAGGCTCAGGGACGGGAACGATGTGACCATCATAGCTGTAGGTCTTATGGTAGCCAAGTCCCTTGAGGCCGCCGAGGTGCTTGAAAGGATAGGCATCTCGGCCAGGGTCGTTAACATGTCAACAATCAAACCTGTTGATAAGAACATGATCGTTGAGGCGGCCAGGGAGACCGGCGCCATTGTGACGGCAGAGGAGCACAATATGATCGTTGGAATGGGTTCTGCCGTGGCTGAGGTCCTCGCGGACTACGAACCTGTCCCTCAGAGAAGGGTGGGTATTCCCGATGTTTTCGGGGAATCGGGTGAGTCCGAGGAACTGATGGAAGCTTACGGCCTGACGGTCGAGAACATAGTAGAGAACGTCAAGATGGCCGTTTCCATGAAGAGGTGAGACGATGAAGATATTCCTGGATACAGCGAACATTGAACACATAAGGGAAGGGAATGAGCTGGGGGTCATCGATGGTGTTACCACCAACCCGTCCCTGATCGCAAAAGAGGGAAGGAGGTTCGAAGAGGTGGTCAAGGAGATATGCACCATTGTCGATGGACCGATATCCGCCGAGGCGGTCACTGAAAAGGCAGGGACGATGTTCGAGGAAGCGATGTCCCTATCACAGATCCATCCGAACGTGGTCATCAAGGTACCAATGACAGCAGAAGGTCTCAAGGTCGTCAAGATGTGCAAGATCGCGGGGATCAAGACCAATGTCACACTGGTGTTCTCCGCTAACCAGGCACTCCTGGCCGCCAAGGCGGGAGCGACCTATGTCTCACCCTTCGTCGGAAGGCTGGACGATATCACCGAATACGGCATGGAACTGGTGAGAAGGATCGCTGATATATATGCCAACTACAACATCGAGACCCAGATCATTGTAGCCTCCGTCAGGAACCCACTCCATGTGCTCGAAGCGGCCGAGGCCGGCGCGGACATCGCGACGATCCCCTACAATGTTCTCATGCAGATGGTGAAGCACCCGCTCACAGACATCGGGATACAGAAGTTCCTCTCCGACTGGGAGAAGGTCCCCAAGGAGTGATCCGGA
>JAFGLL010000105.1 GCA_016928095.1 Thermoplasmatota archaeon | reverse complement strand
CTGGGTTTCAAGTGCGGACTTGAGATCCATCAACAGCTTCTCACCGACAGGAAGCTCTTCTGCAGATGCCCGCCAGTATATCGCAACGACCCACCGCATTACGAGATAATCAGGCATATGAGGCCTACCCTTTCCGAGATGGGGACATACGACGGGACAGCCCTCATGGAGTTCAAGACGAAGAAGAACGTCACCTATCAGTTCTTTCGTGACACCACCTGCTCCTACGAGATCGATGACACCCCGCCATTCGAGATGGACCCCAGGGCCCTGGAGATATCGATGGTGATCGCAAAGGCCATGGCGTGCGCCCTGGTGGATGAGGTCCACGTTTCCAGGAAGCAGTATCTTGACGGGTCCATCCCCACCGGGTTCCAGAGGACGGCGATAATCTCCCTTGGAGGCCACGTACCCTGGAAGGTGGGCAGGGAGATCGAGATACGACAGATATCGATCGAGGAGGACGCCTGCAGGGAGATGGGTGATAAAGGGCATGAGATCATATTCAGAACGGATAGACTTTCCATACCCCTGATCGAGGTGGTGACCGAACCGAACGCCATGACCCCCGAAGAAGCGGGCGATATGGCAGAGGTCCTTGGATGGGTGATGAGGTCGACCAGGCTCGTAAGGAGGGGACCCGGAGCGACGAGACAGGACGTTAACGTATCCATCGAGGGTGGGCGAAGGGTGGAGATAAAGGGTGTCCCGAAGATAGAGCTGATACCTCCGATCACCGCCGGAGAGGCCGTCCGCCAGTACAATCTTCTCGGGATCAACAGAGAGCTCGAGGACCGGGAGATCGACCCCAACACCATGGACGCTGACTCGTTTTCGACCATGAGGTACAAGGATGTGACCGACATCTTCGTCGGGCGTCAGGTGGATCTGTTCGACCAGTGGTTCCAGGGGGTCGTGAGCGCAAGGGACGACCTGGATATCAAGGCCGTTGTGGTCCCCGGTTTCAACGGCATCTTTTCCCATCCCACCCATGGTGACCAGACCTTCGCCGACGAGCTGGCAGGCAGGATACGGGTCATTGCATGCCTCGATCGCATGCCGAACCTTCTCACCTCGGATGATGGACCGATGAGAGGCGTTACGGATGAGGATATCATGGCCGTGAGGTCGAGCCTCGAGGCCGGCGAGCAGGATGCGGTCGTCATCGTCTGGGGCCCCAGGAGGGACACGCTTACAGGGATAAAAGAGGCCTATATCAGGTCCAAAGAGGCGTTCTACGGTGTCCCCCACGAGACGAGACAGGTCATAACGCCCGATACGACCACCTTCGAGAGGATACTTCCTGGACCCGACAGGATGTACCCGGATACGGACAGGCCCCCGATCACGGTGACAAGGGAGATGGTCGACCGGGTGAACGATCAGGTGCCGAGACCCTGGTGGGAGGAGGAAGAAGAGATGGTGGGAGAAGGTGTCCCGATGAGCGTTGCCCATCGTCTCGTCGTCTCGAGATGGTTGGACATATACAGGAAAGCGATCGAGAGCGGGGCTCCCCCGAAGTTCACGGCCCTGTTCCTGATGGAAGGCCTGAGATCATCCGAAAGATCGGGCTCTGACATCAAGGATGTGGGCGATGACAAGGTCCTGAAGGTCCTGGACCTGGTTGCAAAGGGAGAGCTTACCAGGAAGGCGGCATTGATGGTCCTTTCATGGGTCGCTGATACGGGAGATACCGTGTCATCGGCCGTTCGGGACCTCGATCTCGCTCCATTGACCCGGGAAGAGGCAGTGAAGATCGTCAGAAAGATAACGGCCGATTCTGATGAGTTGGTCAAGCTCTTCATGGCAGGTCGGGAGAGACCGTTGATGGGAAGTGTGATGGCGTCCATACGGTCCCGATACGAGGGACGGGACGTTCTGGAGATGGTCCGCTCTGTCGTTTCCGGGATGCAATAGTATTAAGACCCTTCTCAACCTATTCCCTCCGGAGGTTTGACCGATGTCCGGGGAGATCCACCTGGGAAAGATGATCTCTGGTTCGTTGCAGGAGGTGCTCGGTGACGAGGACCTGCTCCTTGAGGTTGCCAGAGACATGATCAAGGATGAGATAAAGAAGAAGCTCCACAAGGCCCTGGATGAGAATCCGGAGATAAAGGCCGAGCTGAAGGAAGCCGTTGAGGAATACTACAAAGCGAAGCTGAAGCAGACACTTGCCGCGGTCAAGATCGCAAAGGCAAGCGTCCACCTGGGCCTCAGGACCGTCCCGGCCGACCTGCAGGACGATGTCCACAAGGAACTGGAAAAGGAGATCACCAGAATAATCGACGAGACATTATGACAGCTCCCCCAATGGTCGAAGCGACCTTCGGAAATGGTACATATCGCAGAAAGCTTTGTTTGTTCGTGCAATTATAGATGACGAGGCATTCACATGAAAGCTGTGGTACTGGCTGCCGGTGAAGGCAGAAGACTGCGACCCCTCACGGGGAGCATGGGCAAGGGTATGCTCCCGGTCGGTAACCGACCGATACTGTCCTACGTCCTTGAAGCATTGGCTGAGGTGAATATCAGGGACATTGTCATGGTCGTCGGCTACCAGAAGGAGAAGGTGATGAACCGCTTCGGGGACGGTAAGGACCTCGGTCTGAACATACAGTACGTGGAGCAGAGGTTCCAGCTCGGGACCGCCCATGCTCTGTTACAGGCAAAGGAGAGGATCGACGGAAGGTTCCTGGTCGTTCCGGGGGACTCACTGGTGGACTCCCAGGCCTTGAAGAACCTTCTGACGACCCCGAACAACGAATGGGGATTGCTGGCGGCGGCGAACTCGAACTCGCCAAAATACGGGGTGGTGGAGGTGAAAGGCGACAAGCTCGTGATGATCCGGGAGCGTCAGAAGCTCACGGAGGACCTGATATCCACGGGTGCTCCCTCCTTCTTCGCCCTGGCCCTGTGGGAATATCAGGACCCATCGATGTCCACCCTGATTAATACCGGGACATATCTTATGGATACGGCGATCTTCGATAGCCTGGAAGCAAGGGGGGTGGGGGAAAGACTGACCCTCACATCATGCGTCACGGAGGAAGCAAAGAAGAGGAAGATCCGGGTCAAAAAGGCAGATAGTTGGCTGGATGCAGTGTATCCATGGGACCTCCTAGCCCTGAACGAGCACACCCTGTCCCGGACCTCGAAGGAGATAAAGGGGACCTTGGAAGAAGGAGTTGTGATGAAAGGCCCGGTGATGATAGGTGAAGGTTCCAGGATCAGGGCAAATTCCGTCCTGGTCGGTCCGATCTCCATAGGCAAGGATACCGTTATCGGACCATCTGCATATATCGGGGCCAATGTGGCCATCGGGGACAACTGCACGGTGGGACCGTTCTCCGTCGTGAAGGATTCCATAGTGATGGACGATGTCACCATGGGTTCTCATTCGGCCATCCATCGGTCCGTAATAGCCCACGGCTCCACCTTGGGGGATTTCTTCGGGGTGGAGAAGGGAGAATACACGTTCAAGCTGGAGAGGTTCACCTCCACCAAGGTCCTTGGTGCGATAATCGGGGCTGACTGCGAGACATCACACCACGTCTCACTGTCCCCCGGGGTCATCCTCGGGAACGGATGCAGGGTGGGGCCCATGAGGAACATCAGGGATAACACATCCGATGGGACCAGGGTCCTGTGAGGTGCTGATATGTGCGGGATCGTGGGATATGTCGGGAACAGGGAAGCAAGCGCGGTCCTGATAGAAGCGCTAAAAAGATTGGAGTACAGAGGATACGATTCATCCGGGATCGCCGTGTTGACCCAGAGCGGAGAGAAGAACCCGCTCACGGTCATAAAGAGCCCCGGGCAAATATCGACCCTTGAGAAAAAGGTCAAGATCAGCGGTTCACATACAGGTATCTCCCATACGAGATGGGCCACCCATGGTGCCCCCAACGAGGTCAACGCCCATCCGCATACCGATCAGGAGAACAGCATCGCGGTAGTGCACAACGGCATCATCGATAACCACCTTGCCCTCAAGAGGGAACTGGCGGAAAAAGGGCATGTATTCCGCTCAAAGACAGATTCGGAGGTCATACCTCACATCATATACGAGGAGTACAAGGCCAACGGGAACGACCTGTTCGATGCGGTGAGAAGAGCGGTAAAAAAGCTCAGGGGCTCCTATGCCATAATAGTCCTGCACAGGGACCATCCCGATATTCTCGTTTGTGCCAGGGAGAAGAGCCCCATGGTCCTCGGAGCGGGAGTGAACGAGGGTTTCATCGCCTCGGATGTCACAGCCCTCCTGAAATATACCAACAGGTTCATGTTCATGGATGACGGGGATATAGCCAAGGTCACCAGGAACGGCATATATATTGAGGGACCGTCCGGTGAGGTGGCGGCCCATGAGTGGACACAGGTCGACTGGTCGATCGAGGATGCCGAGAAGGGCGGATTCAGGCATTTCATGATCAAGGAGATATTCGAGCAGCCGAGGTCCCTTCACCAGTCCCAGGCAGGATGGAGGTCGGAAGAGGACAATATCCCCCGGGACCTGGCCAGGGCCGAGATGATAAGGATCATCGCCTGCGGCACATCCTATCACGCCGGAATGGTGGGCAAGCACCTGTTCGAGAGGTTCACCGGGTCCCCGACCGTCGTATCGATGGCCTCGGAATACAGGTTCGCCGATACGACCAGCGACAATCCGCTCATGATATTCATAACCCAATCAGGCGAGACACTGGACACCATCATGGCAGCAAGGGAGGCCAGATCGCGCGGGCTCAAGACGGTCGCCATCACGAATGTGGTGGGTTCGACGATCACGAGGGAGACGGACATCACGATGTACCAGCGCTCCGGTCCGGAGATCGGCGTGGCCGCCTCGAAGACCTTCACTTCACAGCTGATGATGATGTACCTGTTCTCTGCACATATGGGATATCACAAAGGATACATCAAGAGGGATGATTACAATTCCATCAAGGAGCACCTCAGGCATACGATAAGGGCGGTCGAGGGGATACTCAACAACACGGCCCCCATAAAGGAGATGGGGGAGTGGTTCTCCCGGTGCGAGAACGCTTTCTATCTGGGTCGTTACATAAACTTCCCTACCGCTCTGGAGGGGGCCTTGAAGATGAAGGAGATCTCCTACATCCATTCCGAAGGGTATCCCGCCGGGGAGCTCAAACACGGACCTCTCGCACTGCTTACCGATAAGACCCCCATCATTGCACTGGTGGCCAGCGATCATACCTACGAGAAGATGTTGGGCAACATAGGGGAATGCTCCGCTCGCGGAAGCCCGGTCATAGCCATTGCCCCCGAGGGTGATGCCGAGGTCGAAAAATATACCGATCGTGTACTTTACTATCCGAACGTGGACCCGCTCTTCTCACCCATCCCGATCTCCGTGGTCCTGCAGCTGCTTGCATACCATGCTGCTGACCATCGTGGCTGCTCCATAGACAAACCACGGAACCTGGCAAAATCCGTGACCGTGGAATGACCTCCGATATCGAGGAGACATCCAAAAATATTAATTTAGATAGGCATCGATATGGTATCGGAGAAAAATGAGGACATCTGCGTGCTCTATCCTGACGGTTGCTGCCATTATTCTATCAACCATTTTAATGGCATCCGCATCCGGTGAACCCCAGGAGGTCCGTGGCGATATCATCGTACCTGCCGAAACACATCTGACGCTCAGGGGTAACCAGACACTGGAACTGAGGCTGGACGGTTTCTTCGTCGTCGCGAGCGCCGGACCTCTGGATACGGTCGGGGGGCTGAGCGCATCCCTGGAGATATCCGGAAGCGGGTGGAGCCCCAGATCATCACAGAGCAGATGGACAGGGGTGGAGGTCCAGACGGACTATCCTTTCCAGGTCATGCTGAGCATAGGTCCCGGCGCAGAAGCGGGGGAGAGCAACTCCTACACTCTCACGGTCACGTTCTCGAACTCCCTGACGGGGACGATCCTGGGAACAGCCTCTGCCAGTATGTTCGTCGGCATAGATGAGGTACTGCATGACGTTGACGACGATGAAGATGAGGAGATCTACGTCGTGGAGGATGATTCCATCCCCCTGTGGCCGTTCTTCATCGGGGCGATCGTGATAGGCCTGCTCATAATGGGGGTCTGGGCAAAGATGAACATCCAGGTCGTCAGGGAGGATGACGGCTCACGGCGTATATACCTCAAAGAGAGGGATTCTGGCCGAATAATAGGCAGGAAGGGTGGACCACCGCCGGAGATCGATCTGTGACATCGCCCTCTGGAGGCAGGCTATCAGGCCGATCAATCGAAGAGCCGGTCCAGGAGGTCATCTGCCTCCCTGTCACCTGATCCAGCCCTCTCCCCTTCGGGAGCTGGTAACTCTTCAACGGCCTCACTCTTTTCAACGGTGGGTCCTTGATCCCCGGCCGGGGCTATGTCCCGGGACGTTTTTGGAGCATCCCCGGTCGAAGGGGCCCCTCTTCCCACGAACTCGTCCACGGACTGCTCCTGCTCCGATTGCGACCTCATCAACATGATCTCCTCCTCTGTGGGTTCCCTGCCGTAGATCTCCCTGTAGATCCTTTTCTGTTCCGCCAGCGGGTCCTTCTTTTTTCTCTCATCCCTTCTCTTCGCGATGAGGATACCAAAGAAGATGGTCCCGCCGACCAGCAGGAAGAAGATGATGAGGAAGATAGTGATCACAAAGCCCGGAGGGAGTCCTTTCAGGAATGGAAGGACATCCGTGATGACGCCAGACAGGTCGTCGGCGAAATTATCGGTCCCCCCGTCGTCCGGTGCATTCTTTATGGTGATCCTGATATCACCTGAATAAATGGTATGTTTCCCGTCCTCCGACACCAGCCGGTACGAGAGTACGTGATCCCCGTTCTTTGCGGTATCTGGTGCGGCGATCGTGATCTTGAACTCCTCCGGCCGATCGACGGAGAACCCTTTTGAAGAGTTCACGTACAGCACGTACTGCGGACCTTCGGAGGCCGTGAGATATGCCCAGTTCTCTTCCACAAGCTCCCCCTGGAGGATGATCGTCACGTTATCGTTAAAGGTCGCATTGTTGATGATCTGACAGATCAAGGGTTTGGTTATCCTGATACCCTTTTCACCCTTGAACGCCTCGTGCTCCTGCGGATGTTCCGTCCTAAGGGAATAATCGTTGATCTTCAGGTATCCCGAGGTGACCCTGGAGTAATTCCCGCCGTCGTGGACCATGATCTGGACGGAATACATACCTATCCCAAGACCCAGCCCCTCCAGGGCGAACGTGGTATCATGGCCGACATCCGTCCATTCAAGCACATCCCCTCCGTGATCCTCCGTCCCGATCCTGATGAGATAACCTGTGGTCGGTCCATGGCTTGGTGAGATGGTCCATTCAATGTCGGAGTCGGGGTCCGAGGTCGTGAACATCGGGAGATCGGGGACCTCTTCCGGGGGAGGTGTCCCGGTATCTATGACCCGGAACACATGGTCCATGACGTCCCAGCCTCCTATGCGGTCAGTTACGTTGATGCGGAGCACATAGTAGTTTGGTTCAAGGGACTCATCGTCGGGAACATCGAAATAGCTCCTCTTTCCAAGATCGAACCATCCAGTGAGCTGGAGCCTGGTGGGGTGTTTGAGAAGCATGACCCTGTAGTATAGCGCATCATCTTCCTCGTCGAACGCATCGTCCCACCAGAGGTGAGGCGTCGGGGAGGATATGATCTGCGGATATCCTGCTCCGAGTAGGATGGGTCTGTAATTGTCGGGGATGTCCACGGTGATCCGGTATCCAGGGGTCTCGAAGATGTTCCCGGCGTTGTCAGCAGCCCTCCACCTGATGAAATTGTATACCCCCTCATCGGGGAAGGTGACGTTCACCCATACGATGAAGGATTCCTCTCCGATCCGCATCTGGCCGTCAACGGTCCTCCAATCGGAGAAACCCTCGCTGGTGTTCCTGGTGGAATATCTGAATGACGTTGGGTCGAGGCCGGTAAAGTTCACCAGCGTGCTTCCGGGGTTTGCGTCCCTCCATATTATCGAGCAATTCACCTGGCCGTATATGTTCACATAGTCCCCGTGAGGCCGGGGGTCGACAGCGAATGGTGCGTCGGGGTCCAGCCAGATGTTGATATGGTCCGATTCGGCGAATCCGTTTCCCACCCTGTCCTTGGCCACGAACTTGACGTAGTTCTCGGTACCGGAGGAGAGGGTTATGTTCGCCCAGGCCTCGTATGTGTCATTGTCGATCCGCTGGAACCCTTTCACTGCCACAGGGGTCTCGAAGAGGTCCTTGCCGCGGATGGATTTCATGAACCGGATGCTCCTGTTCTCCACCCCCGCGCCGCCGGTATCCCTGACAATGACCCTGCATTCGATGCTTTTCGCAGCATACCACACACCCCCCTGCGGGGCGGTGATCTCAAGGGTCGGCGGTTTGGTGTCTATTAGCGGACCCGAGAAGACCTCCGAGGAGATCGAGGAGGGGTCCACCCCGTCGTTGACCTGCATCCTCCAGTAGAACTGGCCTTCCTCGGTGACATTGAGCTTGACATGGTACTCCACCCCGTCCATGTAATAGAAGTCCTTCTCTCCCTTGACCTTGACCATGGGGACCCAGTCATCGTAGACCGGGTCCGTTCCCTCAGGGTCCCTGAAGATCTGGACCCTGGGATACCCGGCAGCGGGCTCGTCATTGTCCACATCACGGTAGGTCATCGTGAAGTTGTAGAGTGTCTCCGTGTTGCCCACCACATGGTCGAAGAGGGACTGTCCCAGGAAATCCGGGTCCAGGAGCTCGGGCATGTGGTTCACTTCGTTGAGGGACTTGCTGTGCCTGGTGAAGAACAGGTTGTAGTCGTAAGATCCCTCCACACCCTCCACGTTCCAGTTGCTCGCATATACGCAGAGGGCCCTGCCATCATGGTCGTAGGCCATGACGATGTCCCTCTGGTCGGTCCGGTCCACCTGGAACCTGTCGGTATCATCGACGCGCAGGATAGGGGCCCATGTCCTTCCCCCGTCCGAGGAGTTCGTGTAATAGACCTCAAGCTCCGAACCCGTGGAGAAGGTCACCTCCCTCTCCCATACGAGTCCGAGCCTCCCGCTGCCGCTGGCGGTCATGAAAGGATCATGGTCGCCAGTATCGTCGGGGAGGGACAGCACCCTTGTATCCAGCGAGAAGGTCAGACCACCATCGTCGCTCCTGGTGAAGAATATCTCGTCCCGCTCGGTCCGGTCGTCCATCCATGTGATGAACAGGGATCCAGCCTCATCCACCAGGGGCATGGCGAATTCCCTGTGGGCATCCACCTGCGTATCCGTGGTTATCGGGAACTCCTCCTGGAAGGTGGCTCCTCCGTCCCGGCTTATGGCAAGATAGGGTTTGGTCCCCATGGTGGTGTTCCTCTTGTCGTGCCAGGTCACATAGACATCATCCTCGTGGATGGCACATCTCGGTTGGAAGTGGTTCCTGTAATGTATCTCATCCGTATTGATGTTGATGGGAGCGGACCAGGATGCGCCATTGTCCGTGGAATACGAGGACCAGATGTTCTTGTATGCCCCCGCCTCCATCTCGTCCGACCACACGCAGAAGATGCGCCCGTCCTCGTTGATACAGATGTCCGGTGTGAAAGCATCCCAGGTGTTGATCTGCTTGTGAGGTGTCACGACCTTTGATGGTCCGAACGACGTTCCGTCGGCCGATCGGGAGAACCTGATGTCGACCGGTCTCGTGAACACGTCGTCCAGCCAGTTCCTCCAGTCCTCCCATACCACATTGACAGACCCGTCCGGACCGATGTCCATCCTGGGGTTGAGCTGGTCCGTATCGTCGTTGGAGCTGTTGCCGTCCAGTAAAGTGTCATCCACCCTGACCGGGGTCGACCAGGTGTCGCCATCGTCATCGGAATATACCAGATAGACATCCCATGAATAGGCCTTCATGGTCTGGTACAAAACGAACACCCTGCCCGTTGGTCCCACCTGCATATCGATGGTAATCTGCACGTTCAACCTGTCCGTGCCGGACAGAACCTCCCTGGAGGCCTGGAATATGGGTTTTCCCCCTTCGGCGTCATCCGAGGTGACCGAGAGCAAAGGGGCGAGCATCAGCGATCCGATCATGAGAACGAGGAGCCTATTCCTGTTCAGGTCCATCCCTCCACTGGACAATGATATGGCCGAATAAGGGTGCCGTGGTATTTAATTATAGGGAACGCTCGCATAACCGTTGCCTGAATGGTCCTTCCATGGATTCAGGACCCCTTCCCGTACTTCCTGACCACATCGCCGAGGATGTCCATCCCTTTTTGGATGTTTTCCTGAGAGTTGGCGAAGGAGAACCTGAGGTGGTATTCCCCCTTCTCCCCGAAGGTCGTTCCCGGGGAACAGATCAATTTGTTCCTGGCAAGCTCCATGGCAAGGTCCTGTGATCTCAACCTCTCGCCGTTCTCGTATAGCTCGTAGGAGGGGAAGGAATAGAAGGTTCCGGGCGGCAATATGGCTCTGAAACCCGGTATCTCATTCAGGCGCCTGGTGATCAGGTCCCTCCTCCTTTCGAACTCCGCCACCATACTGGATACGAAGCCATCGCTCTTTCGCATCGCTCCAAGGGCGCCGTACTGGATGGGGGTCGGGGGGCATGCGACCATGTGATAATGGGCCAGGGCGATCTTCTGGGCCATCTCCGTCGGGGCCGCCACATAACCAAGCCTCCATCCGGTCATGGCGAATATCTTGGAGAAGGAGTTCGCCATCATTGTCTTCTCGTAGACCCCAAGGAATGAGTAATGCGTATTTCCCGTGAAGACCATGGTGTCATAGACCTCGTCGGAAATGATCACCAGATCGTGATCTCTTGCCACATCGACGATATCATCACGGTCCTGGCGTGTCACCATACCGCCAGTGGGGTTGGATGGAGAGTTCATGACAAGGACCTTGCAGGTATCATCGATCAGTCCTTCGATGGCATCCGGGTCCGGTCGGAACTCGTTCTCTATGGACAGGGGGTATTCTATATAGCCACTGCCGGTAAGAAGTGAATGAGGCCGGTACAGGACGAAACCGGGATCTGGGACCAGGGCCTTCTGACCGCGGTCCATGAAGGTGAGGAACCCAGAGAAGAGCGCCTCGGACCCGGAACAGGTCACAATGACATTCTCCGGCGAGATATCCGTCCAGTAGGTCCTCAACCTTTTCGATATCTCTTCCTTCAACGCCGGAATACCGTTGGTGGGGCCGTACTTGTTGAACCCCAGCCTCATCGCCTCCCCTACCGCTTCCACCGCCTCCCCGGGGGGTTGCAGGTCGGGTTCGCCGAGTCCGAGGTTCACGCTGTCGGAGGTGACGAGTTCGAACATCTTCCTGAGGCCTGAAAGCTGAATACCATCCATTCTTGACGAGAACATCCGATGCACCAATCGTTCATGGATGCAAGTTATTAAATCCTATCGGCAAAGGGTCGCTTACCGCTTCGGTCCCGTTGATATATAATAACCTCCAACAGTTCATGCATTCCCGGAAGACCACCATGTTGTTTGGGTTCCTTTGTATCGGGACATACCCTAACGATAAATACGAAAAGAACAGTGCCCAGGTGTGGCTCCGAGACAGGGGAACGGCATCGATAAGGACGGTACGGGACGTCCGTTCAGGTCCAGGTTCGAAAGCCTTGGGATAGACCTGCCGATGACGAACCTGTCGACCAAGGAGCTCATGGGGACGCTCAAGCACAGGGTAAGGCTCGACCTGGAGAACATAACCGGGATCTCGGAGAGAAGGAGGTGCGCCCCCGGGGAGGACACGCTCACACTGGCCGTGGGTGCAGCCAGGGACTGCCTGAAGCACTCGAAATATTCACCCGATGACCTGGAAATGATCATCAACTGCTCCATATCCAAGAGCATAGGGGGTTCCATGATGATAGAACCCCTCATCTCCATGTCCATAAAAAAGGCCATAGGGGCGGTCAAAGCAAGGACGCTCGACATCACCAACGCCTGTGCCGGTATGTTCACCGGAGTTTACATCCTGAACAATTTCATCAAGAAGGGGGTAGTGAAGAAAGGGATGGTCGTGAGCGGCGAGCACATCACACCCATAAGCGACAGCGCGGTGAGGTTCGTCAGGACCATTGCGAGCAAACAGATGGCCTCCCTCACCGTGGGGGATGCGGGAGCCGCGGTGATAATGGAGCGTGTGGAGGACGGGAGCAAGGGGCTGACGGTTGCAGGGTTCACGACGTTCTCCAAGTACAGCGACCTCTGCATCGGCAAACCGTGCAAAAGGGCTCCGGGGGCCTACATGGTGGCGGAGGCAAGGAAGATCCACAGGGCAGCGAAGGAGGTCTCTCCCACGATACTCTCGAAGGTCCTGACAGAGATGAAGACCACACTTGGGGACTACGACCATCTGATCCCTCATCAGACCTCCGAAAGGTCCATCATGTCCACGGTCCGGCAGATGTCGAAGATATTCGGGTCCGCTCCCAAGAACACGATCATCAATCTGAAGAACTACGGGAATACCGCATCGACCACTCATTTTCTGGCATTGTACAAGAACATCGTAGACGGGGTCATAAAGAAAGGCGACAGCATGATGATGGTCTCTCACGCGTCCGGTCTGGTGATGGCCATGTTGATGTTCGCCGTGGACCTCAGGGTGGAATCCTATGTCAGCAAAGATTGAGTCCGCTGGCACGGAGGTCCCGGGCGGGACCCCTCTGGCAAAGAGGAATGCCATAGCACTATCGGTCAGGGCTGCAAGGAAGTCCCTGAAGAGCGCAGGACTGGAACCTTCCAAGCTGGGGGTCCTGATAAATAGCAGCGTTTACAAGGACGAGAACATAGGAGAGCCCGCGGTCGCAGCGTTCATACAGAGGGACCTCGGAGCGAACCCGATGCCGATGGGAGGGGCCACCACGTTCTCCTTCGACATCATCGACGGGGGCTGCGGTCTCATCACCGGCATGGAGATAATAGACGGGCTGATATCATGCGGTGAGATCGAACACGGCATCGTCATCACTTCGGACGTGAACCCCAGTTCGAGGTATACCGTGGGTTTCAAGTTCAGGAACTCCGCAGCCGCGGTCGTACTGGGCCGGTCCGATGACGGATCGGGTTTCGTGAGGTTCCGGCAGTACGAATACCTGGAGCACCATCAGGAGTTCAGCAGCAATGTGACATTCCGGAAAGACCCCAGAAAGAACTTCGTGGGCGTCAGAAGGATGCGTAACATACTGACCATCGAGGAATCGAAGGAGTTTCGCTCCTTGGCCATGGATAGGTCCATGGATTCCATCAGCCTCTTCCTCGAAGAGGTCGGGATGGATGCGGGCGATATCGATCTTGTGATCCCGTCCCAGTATCCTGTGGGACTTCCGCAGGAGATAGAGAAAAGGACGAGGATCGGCACGGGTAAGGTCGTGGTCGTCCCGAAGAACTACGGTGTCCTCTACTCTTCCGGACCGGGTTTCGGTCTTCACCGGGCCATCAAGGATGGGATATGGGGTCGGTCCAGGAACATACTCTTTCTGGGGGTCAGCCCGGGCTTGAAGGTCTCCCTTGGCCTTTACCTGAACCTCATCAAGGAATGAGACCACTTCCATTTTCAGCGTGTCCCGCCGAGATCGACATGCTCTTTTCGAATGATGAATATAGATTATATATATACCTCCTACCTTCCATGGCAGGTCCATTCGATGACCGGTGACCGGACATGTATCCCAAGATAGCCCTATATCACGACGAGGCCAGCGGTGAGCGCTACGAGGAGAAGGCGTTCCAGAAGACAGGGGTCACGTATGACAAGATCGGACCGGCCGATATGGTCCTGGACAGGCTGGAGGATTATGATGTCGTGTTCCTTCCGGGAGCCTTTCCGTTGAAGCGCCACGGCAAGGGCGGTTTCATTCCGTTCCTGAAGTTCCTCAAAAGGATCTCCGTGGATTACAAACCGGCTCTTCTGGACTACATAAAGAGCGGTGGGGGGGTCATAGCCGTTTGCGCGTCGGTCGCGTGCATGGGATACAAGGCCAGCATACCGATCCCCCTGAAACCATTTTTCATGGGAAGCAAACCTTTGCGGGTGTTCGATTTCTACGCGAAATACGGACCGAAGACCGGTGTCGTGGACCTGGAGCCCCTTCATTACGATGATTCTCCCAACGCAAGGAGGATAGTCGACAATGTTCTGGGGGACTATTCGGGGGACTCGTTCTCATCACTTTATTTCAGAGGCCCGGCCATTTCCTACGACAGGAAGATCGATATACTGCACCCTTCGGTAAAAAGCGACGGAACCTCCCCCACGGAGGTGGTGGTCGCAAAGTATTTGGACGATGACCCACAGCTCAAGGATAAAGGTGCCATAGTTTACAGGGAGTTCGGAGAGGGCAGGTCGATCTCCTGTTCTGTCCATCCGGAGTTCTCCACATGGGACCTGTTCGATTCGATGATAGATGTGGCTGCAAGGAATTGAGGTGCCAAGATGGTACTCGATATGGAAAGCGAGTTCTACAAGCTTGCACATGGCATTGTCTCAAAACCCAAGACACTGTACAAAATGGCCGCTATCGGTCCCAGGAGCGGACGCCTGAACATAATGGGGGCGGACGGATACGTCGTGGTGGGCAGTTCTCTCCTCCGGGCATTGTCAAGAGGACCTGAAGGAAAGGCATACGAGCTTGGAAGGACCTGCGGTGAAGAGGTCTTCGGGAACCTTGTCAAGGAGTTCGATGAGGAGGTCAACTCCCTTCCCCCCAAGAAGTTGATGGAACTGGGAACGCTTTTCCTGCGATCGCTTGGATGGGGTGATCTGGAAGTCCTTTCCCTCGACCCCAGGGAAGGGACCACGGTCATAAGAGCAAAGAGGACAGTGGAGCTGAGATACAAGAAAGCGAAGCACCATATGCTGACATGCGGTCTACTGTCCTCCGTCGCCACCCTGTCGTTTCGGAAAGAGGTCCATGGAAAGGTGGAAGAGGCCGGAGAGACCTTTGTGACCTTCTCGATCTCCTGATGATAAGTAAAGTATTTTGCCCTCCAGAGCGATCGGTGAATATTGACAGGCACTCTGATCATCAGGAGGGTCGAGGCAACCGACCTCGAACCTTTGACCAGGATGGCCAATTCCAGGCTGAGGGAGGATTATTCCATCGAGCTTCTTTCGCACCTCTACGAGAACCAGTCCGGGTGCTTCCTGACCGCATTGGACGATGACGGGCTCATCGGATTCATCGTGGGCGTTCCCATGGGCGGCTCCTCTCTGCGTATCCTCATGCTTGCCGTGAAAAGATCGCGGACCCGCCAGGGGGTCGGATCGGAGCTTATGCGGTCCGCCGAGGCCTACGCATCGCTTCGAAAGATGAGCTCGGTCGTCCTGGAGGTGGGGACAAGGAACGATGAGGCTTTAGGATTCTACAAAAACCTCGGATACAGTATCACCGCCCTGATACCCGAATATTACAGGGACAGGTCCGATGCCTTCGTCATGAGGAAGTTCATCTCGATGTAGGTTGGTCCTTCTTCTCTTCGGCCCTTCTATTCCTTCCCTTAATCCGGTAGTACTTGAGCGGGTTGATGAGCCATTCCTTATCGCAAAGTGTGTCGGGGTTGAAACATATACCGCCCGTCTTCATGGTATCGCAGTTGGGGGTCGTGTAACTGGTCGCAGATGTGGTCCCAGTGATGTGTTCCACCTGGTAGCGGACGATATCCTCTTTGAAATCGGGAACCCCCGTGAACACCTTGAAGATCTCCTCGGACGACATGCCGATGGCATTCAGGAACGTGACAAGGGCGAAACGGGCGTGATGTGGCAGGTTCTCCCCCGCCTGCGACATGCCCAGGATCTGCCTCATGCAAGGAGGAAGCCTTGTGATGGTGATCCGCCCCATTTCAACCGGGGAGTATCTTCTTTTCCTCCCTTCCACCTTGGTCCTCAATCCCCCGATCATCTCCGAGAGGGCACTGTTCCTCGGAAGCTCCATCTTCCGGTACAATCCCTCCTCCACCCTGGCCTTCACCAGCTCCTGGACCATGCGTATGTATGTCCTCCTGTTCAGTCTGACATATCCCTTTCTGATGGCCTGGTTGGAGAGGTCCCATTCGGGGCCGGATATGTTCCTTTTGGGTGGCAGGTAACCCGTGAACCTGACCCAGTATTCCCTGTTCTCGGCCTCGTGGGAATAGTCCAGAGCCCTGACCCCCTTGACCACCTCCCTCCTTGCCCCGGTCTCCGGCTCCAGGTCCGGTGGATGCCCGATGGCCGGAAAGCCCAGCTCCTCTCCTATTTGGAGCACCCGGGAAGGGTCCTCCTTTTCAAGGAGGGACCTTGCCCGTTCACCCTCGTGGTGGGAGAACCATTTGATGAGGTTGGGGTCGCCGACCGCAGCGACCATGAACCGCGAAACGGGGTATGACAGGATCTCAACCTCTTCGCCGCTGCGGCCCCTGACATCGTAGGCGATCTCCCTGCCCTCTATCGAATCGTCGACCCTCTCCAGGGCCCTTCGCTGAATACCCTCGCTCTCCGGGGAGAGCATCTGGTCTATGGTGAACTGTCGGTCTCTGACCCATTCCTTCGCTTCCTCGAGGAACGGGTATCGTGCAAGGAACGTCAATGCTTGCATCCATGGCACCTAGAAGTAGTTCACGGCTCCGATAGTGAATCCGCACTGCCCGCAGAAGACCAGCTGGAACCCCGTCATATCTTTAAGTCTCGCCGACAGTGCCAGGTTCGATCGGCAGGCAGGGCAGAGGGGGTCTTTCATATCGGTCATGCCCGATCATGCCCCCTCATGATTAATTTAGGTTTGGTGGGGTGCCCGAAATTATCGGTCCAAAGTTTTTTCTCATATAGCTCCTTTCAGTGAACGAACAGGAGGCCAATTCATGTCCGACGTTCTCGATCGATTCATCAGGTATGTCAAGGTGTGGACCACTTCTGAGGAGGGAGTGGATGACCGGTATCCGTCCACCGATCGGCAGAAGGACCTTCTCCGGATGCTCGTTGAAGAGCTTAAGGGGCTTGGTCTTGAGGATGCCGAGATGGACGAGAATGGCTATGTGATGGCAACCCTTCCGGGGAACCTGAAGGGGGGGAAGGATGTACCGGTGATCGGTCTGATAGCCCATGTTGACACCTCCCCGGATGTCTCGGGCAAGGATGTCAGGCCCATCCTGCACGAGAACTACGACGGCTCCGACATTTCTCTCCCCGGTGAGGAGGGGGTCGTTATAGAGGTCAAGGAGAACCCGCACCTCCTTGAGAACATGGGCAACACCATCATAACCTCTGACGGGTCCACCCTTCTCGGTGCCGATGACAAGGCGGGGGTGGCCGAGATAATGGCCGCGGTCAGGCTCCTTACGGAGGACCCCACCATACCTCATGGCAAGGTGAGGATCGGGTTCACACCCGACGAGGAGGTCGGGAACGGGACCAGGTTCTTCGACGTCCAGAAGTTCGGGGCGGACCTTGCATATACCATCGACGGCGGTGAGGTCGGGGAGGTAGAGGACGAGACCTTCAACGCCATGGGGGCAACGTTCACCATCAAAGGCATCAACGTTCATCCGGGATACGCCAAGGACAAGATGGTCAACTCCGTCAGGATAGCGGCCGAGATAGTGGATATGATACCGCCCACCATTGCACCTGAGACCACCGAAGGCCGCATCGGATACCTGCACCCCCATCATATCGAAGGGAGTGTCGAGGAGGCAATGGTAAGGGTGCTCATACGTGATTTCACGATGGAGGGAATGGGTGAGAAGGTGAACATACTGGAGAACATCGCCGAGCTCCAGCGGGCGAGGTACCTGAAAGCACAGATCGATCTGGACATCAAGGAATCCTACAGGAACATGAAGTTCAAGCTGGACGAGGACCCGAGGGTGTTGGAGAACGCGGTCGAAGCCGTTTCCCGCGCGGGGGTGAGGCCCAAGAAGGCCATCATACGGGGTGGGACCGACGGTGCCATGCTGTCATACCGGGGACTTTTAACACCCAACTTATTCGCCGGAGGTATCAACTTCCACTCCCGCAGGGAGTATGTTCCCCTTGAGTCCATGGAAGCTGCCGTCAGGACCATTATCGAGCTTCTCAAGGTCTACGTCGAAAGGTCCTGAACCAAAGGCATGTGGTCGTATGGTGCACAAGAGGGAAAGGTTAAATAAGGCAATTCCAAATCAGAACTCATGAAGAGGCTCCTATCCATATTCTTATGCGGGCTCATCCTCTCGGGTCTCCTTGCGGTCCTACACTCGCCGGACCTCGAGGGAGCGCCGACAGGCGAACCCTCCGACCTCAGACCGGTGGTGAACGTCCCCGAGAATAATGGAAGGTACAAGAAAGAGGAGGGGCTGCGGGTCAATGTCACCCTGTATAACGACGGAGCCGATATGGGAGCCACCTCCTGTAACCTCTCCCTTTCGATATACAACCTGGAGACCGGGCAAAAGGTACCCTTCAACTTCCTGACAAAACAGTTCAGCGGGTTGGCACTGGGGGAGAGCCGCATGTATGAGTTCCCCAACTGGACCGGGATATTTTCGGGGCGTTTCATCTGCAACGTTTCCGCTTATTACCCGGGGGATGCGGACCCAGGCAATAACTACGTCGAGCACACGTTCTCCGTCTGGTCCGAGCAGTACCAGAAACCTACCCTCTCATCAATGCCAATGATACCGATAAGGGGCAACACCACGACCCTCTTCGACTTCAGGGCGGATTTCAGCTACAACCTTATGCCCAACTGGGTCCGGATGGACCTGGACGGTGAGATGACCCCCATGGAAGAGGAGGACCCAATGGACGATATCCCTCATGACGGCAAGATATATACTTCCAGGACATTGCTACCGGTCGGTAACCATCGGTACCGCTTCATTGCCAACGTTACGGGTCTGAAGGACCTTGTTACCCCCTACACGAATTCTCCATGGGTCAACCTATCGTTGAAGAACGCCAACGCCACCCCGGTAAAGGGTTACATCACAACCCCTTTCCGCTTCACCGTGGATTACGGTTCCGAGAAGAACCTGCCACCCGATTCGCTCGTCGTGGATGTCGGACACAGTACCTTCGATCTGACCAGGTCCTCCCCCAATCCGGATTATCAGAGTGCAAGGGTGGAGTTCAGCACCACAGTGAAAGGCATCGACCTTCTGCCGTCACCCCTGGAATACTCTGTGAGGTGCATGACGGACGGCGATGAATATTCGGTCGGACCCTTCAAGATCGACGGACCGAACATGACATTGGTCGATCTGACCGGAAAGGTGACCGACCTTGTGGGAACGCCCATCGAAGGAGTGGAGGTGAGCATAGATCCGGGGGAGACCACCATCACCGATAAAGATGGCAACTATTCCATGAGCACATACATAGGTCCCAAGTTCAAGGTGAGCTATTCCAAGGCGGAATACCTTCCAAGGTCCTACGAGCTTGACCTCTTCGTCGACAGGAACCTCAACATCGAACTGGAACCGGTCCCCGTGGGCGGGACCGTTACCGGGTTGGTCCAATCCGCTATAGGCGGCGGGATAGCGGTACTCCCGAGGGCCACCGTCAACATGACAGGTGCTTTGTTCACCGATGAGACAGTGACAGGCCCGGATGGGATCTATCTGTTCGAGGGGGTACCCGCAGGTACCGATTACACCCTGACCTTTTCGGAATACCGGCACAACAAAGTGGAGTTTTCCGTGATCGTGAAGGACGGCAAGACCACGGTCAGGAACGTCACTCTCATCGAGAGGAATATGGGCATCGTTGTGGTCCCGGAACCCGGGAATGAAGCGATAACCATCGATCAGGTTTTCATCATCCAGTTCCCGGTGGAGCCCGATCCTGCCACCTTGATGTTCCAGCTCGATAACTCGACCTCGCATGTGACCCTGAACATCATGCCGGTCCAGAACTCCTCTGAGGTCAAGGTCTCGTCAGCTGACCCCCTCCTGTACAACTCGCCGTATACCTTCCATATACTACCAGGGATAAATGACACATCAGGGAACCCTCTTGTCTGGAGGGACCTCTCCTTCACCTACCTGACAGAGGTCCAGCCCATCGGAGACCTGGATTCCGATCCGGCCAGGGATGCCTTTGACGTTCCTCTGGACCAGGTTATCAGGATCTGCTTTTCGATCGGTCTGAACCATTCGACGTTCCAGGCATCCCTCTTCGATATGGACGGTGATGAGGAGGTGATGACATCCGCCTCCGTCGTCGATACCGTCAACTGGAGCGATTCGGGAAGGACCACTACGGAATTTTTCATAACTCCTGAAAGCCTGAAATACCAGACGCGGTACTCGCTGGAGGTCTCCTCGGTCCTCAAGGATGTACATTCCAGGAGCGTCCTGAGCGAGACGCTATATATCGAGTTCACCACCGTGAACGAGCCGGACAGCGACGGGGACGGGGTGCCCGATTCCAAGGATGCGTTCCCCCAGGACAAGGATGAATGGTCGGACAGCGATTCGGACGGTGTGGGCGATAATTCTGATGATCTCCCCGACGACCCCCTGGAATGGCGGGACCTGGACGGTGACGGTACCGGCGATAATGCGGACGATGATGACGACGGGGACCAGATGCCGGATGCCTGGGAGATCGCGAACGGATTGGACCAGTATGACCCTATGGATGCCTTCATGGACCCCGATGGTGACGGATACAACAATCTCGAGGAATACCTAGCAGGGACCGACCCCCGTGATAAGTCCGACCATCCGGAAGAGGAGGGGCCCGATACGGCTCTGATACTCATCATCATTGCCATCGTGTTTGTGGTGGCCATCGCACTGGTTGTGATCCTGTACATGATGGGCATGATAGGAAAGAGGAAGGAGAACCTCATCGAGGAATGAGATTAATTTCCTATTCTTCCGAGATGATATCCTCATGCCGCTTTCTGCGGAAGACCATGAGAATACCGGACCCAATGATCATCAACAGTATCGCTACGACGATCACGATCAGGACTGCTGGTATCTTCTTTTCTTCCTTCTTCCACCTGTCCGGATCGTTCGGATAATGATCGAGTCTCAGTCCGGTCGTGGAATCCTCCTCGGTCTTCCCTTCGTTCCATAGATCGGGATGTTCGTCACCGTCGACATCGACGGATGCAGCGGGATCCGTCGGGAACGCATCCAT
>JAFGLL010000104.1 GCA_016928095.1 Thermoplasmatota archaeon | reverse complement strand
GCCTGGAAGGCCATCGGCTCCATCCCCAGGTCGGGGAATTCCTTGAAGATCTCCTGGGCATCGAACGGCCCGTAATAGTTGCCCACGCCGGCATGGTCCCTGCCGATAATGATATGCGTGCAGCCAAAGTTCTTCCTCATGATGGCATGGTGAATGGCCTCCTTCGGACCGGCGTATTTCATCTCGTAGCGGAGAATGGACATGTGGGTCATGGCCTTTGGATAGTAGTTTTTGATGAGCTCATCGTAGGTCCTGAGGATGACGTCGTCCCTGAAGTCCCCGGCCTTCTTCTTCCCTATGACCGGATTGATGAACAGGCCGTCAACGAAGGTGGCAGCTGTCTTTTGCAGGAACTCGTGCCCCACGTGGGAAACGTTCCTGGTCTGGAAGGCGACGATGGTCTTCCACCCCCTCTCTTTGAACAGTATCCTTGTCTCCCGTGGGGAAAGGGTGTATTCCTTGTAAGGGTTGGGAAGCTCTCCCATCATCTCGACCTCACCTCCCACAAGGGTGTCCTGAAGTTCCATTACACGTTTCACGCCGGGATGCGCCTTGTCCATCGTTCCGAAGACGGAACGGGCGTATTCCATCCTGTCGAAGGAATAGATGTCATCCACGTGCATCCTTGCCAAGGGGACACCGTTGTAATGAAGTATGATCGTGTCCCCCTCATCGAAGTCCAACAGTTCCCTGTCGATATCAAGGACCACCGGGATGGTCCACGGGACGTCGTCGGGCAGTCTCATGTTCGACAGGACCGATCCGAGCTCGTCGGAGGTCATGAACCCCGTCAGCGGGGAATATGTACCGTCAGCGATGGACCCGATGTCTACGGCATTGACCTCCTTTATGTCCATTCTGCCGTATTCTCCGAGTTCCTCGATTACCCTGTCCGTTGCTTTCTGGGAGAGGGTCCGGTTGATGAGCCTTCCGCCATGTGGTCTGTTCACCATATGATCAACGCTCCTAATCTCTCAGTCCAGGTACCCCAGCGCTCTGAGCCTGTCCTTGACCTTCTCCTCCTCCTCAGCGGAGAAGACCTCTTCCTTCTCGTCCTCCTCGAGGGATGCCAGGACCTCTCTGAGGACGTAGGTGACATAGTCCGAGACCGACGTGAAGCCGGTCCCCTCGATCCTTTTCTTGATCTTCCGATAGAGCGGAAGAGGGATCGAAACCGTTGTGTGTTTCCTTTCTTCAGCCATCTTGGGGGCCTCCTTTTATAATGTCATTTAATGATATTTAATGCAGATATATAAATCTTGGTGCGATACCTTTTACATTAACGAGAAAAAATCTATATTTGATATCGATAATGCAGAACCATTGTATATATGTTATATTGGTTCCAGACCAATGGTCATACCCTGTTTCTGTAGAGGTCCTCATCAATGGCCTCTCTCATCTTCTGTGGGTCGAGACCACCATCGAAGAACTCGACGATCTCCTCTATGGAAAGGTCCGGCTCCCTCATGAGATCGTTGTAGGAGATGTAGCAAACATCCATGTTGTTCTTCCTGCCAACGAAGATCTTGAGGTTCTTGAGATAGGACCTGAGGAGCGCCCTCATCTCCTCATCGTGGACCTTTTCCGGGTCCTCCCCTCTCCTGACCATCATCTTCTTCTGGGATACAACTATCTCATCTATGTCCCTCATCATGAACACTATCTTGTAAGCCTGGTCGTCAGGAAGGTGCTTTATGAGTTCCGCGAGTACCTTCACCACCTTGCCTCTCGCCACGGGTAGCCAGGACGCGTCCCGGGGAAGCTTCTTGACCCTCTCGAACTCGAAATAACCCTTGGGGTTGTCCGCGTCCGCCTCTCTGATATTGTCCACAAGGAGCGTCATGCCCCCCTCCTTCAGCATCTTCATCATCAGAGATGTCCCGGACCTCGGAAGTCCGGAAACGATATAGACGATGTCTTGGTCCATTCGGAGTCCCCGGATGGTCGATATTATCAAGATATAAGAAACTTGTTCCGGGAGGTCACCTGAGGAAGATATGCTGCTTTTTTTTCATCGTATACGACCATAATATAAATAAGACCAGCGGACATCCCGTCGGGAGATCGATGGAAGCAAAGAATGAGGGAAGCGTGGTCGTCACAAGAGGTTTGACCAAGCTCTATAAGGGCCTTATCGCCCTGAACGGTGTGGACCTGGACATTCCACGCGGTCCGATAGGCCTTCTGGGGCCGAACGGGGCCGGCAAGTCCACCCTGATAAAATGCCTGCTGGGACTGGTCAGGCCATCATCCGGTACCTCTCTCATCCTGGGTCATTCATCACATAAGCTCGGGGAGGCCCGCGAAGCCCGTTCCAGGATCGGTTACGTCCCGGAGAACGACTGTCTGATACCCGACATGGACGCGGTCACCTATGTGAGATACATGGGAGAGATCTCGGGACTGCCGGCCATGGACGCCATGCAGAGGGCTCACGAGGTCCTGCATTACGTGGGCATCGGCGACGAGAGGTACCGCAGGATCGATACCTATTCCACCGGTATGAAGCAAAAGATCAAGCTTGCACAGGCACTGGTCCATGACCCGGAATTCATAGTGCTCGACGAACCCACGAACGGCATGGACCCGAAGGGACGCCAGGAGATGCTCGATCTGATAAAGGACGTGTCGCGGAACCACGGGAAGAACATACTCCTCTCCTCTCACCTTCTTCCGGATGTGGAGTACATCTGTGACCATGTTATAATATTGAACTTCGGCAATGTCCTGGTCCAGGGGGACCTCAAGGACCTCATACGACCCGGGGAGGAGTACGAGATAAGGGTCAGGGGCGATGAGAAACTGTTTCGGAAGGTCCTTGACGGAATGGGAATGAAATGGGAGAAGAGTGGTGTTTTTTTCCACGTCCGCTCCGGGGATGACATACTGAAGGACCTGTACAAAGCGATAGGGAACAAGGACATCCAGATCAGGCATGCAACGAGACACAGGCAGACCCTGGAGGACATCTTCTTCAAGAATGTTACCGGGGGTGGTCCCTGATGCCGATACGTACGGAGGACTACCGCCCTTACACTAAGGAACACAAAGGTAGAGGTTACAGGATCTTCAGGATATTTTCCAATACCATGTCATCGCTTGTAAGGAATAAATGGACCATAATAGTGATGTCCTTCTCCTTCCTGTTCCTGTTCTTCTCGATGCTCGAGATAGTATTCTCGGCCCCTATCGAGGAGGCCGAAAGCGACATCACAGAGGATCTTTTCAGCAAGGTATATTTCGATATCATCACCATAGACCGAAACGATCTGGACATCGTCGCTCCCCTGAACTCGACCTTCGAGGTCTCCTACAGCGTGAAAAATGTCGGCAGCAACGGTACGACCCCGCTCTGCTTGATGCTGCTGCCGAACGGATACTGGGAAGCTGAATATGATATGGTACCCGGGGCCCTCGGTCCGGGGGAATCCTTGCAGCTGGATGTCCTGATAACTGTTCCGTCCACCTGGCAGAACTTCAGCTATGTTCCAAAAAGGAGCCCGATCGATGAGAAGACCGATGACGGGGAGAATGGGGAGATAGTGGAACCTAGAAGCAAGGAGCAGGCTTTCTACACTAGCGAGGGTATGGACCAGATCCTCCCTGGCGGATCCTATGGTCTTGACCTTTCATCCATCAGCTCACCCTACGATCTCTTTCCGGAAGCCGAGGTCTATCAGAGCGTTTTTTCCCGGCCTATCATGCTGGTAGTAATGCCCGGGGACATCGACCTGGAGCTTTCAGTGAAAGACTCTCCGAACCCGTTGGACCCGAGGATATCCTCCCTTGCCTCCATGGTGTCCCTAGACCCATCCGAATGCTCGCTTTCACCGGAGCGTCTCATTTCGGCACGGACCCCCTCGCTCGAGATGAGATTGAAGGGGGATGAGGGTCCAAACCGGAAGAGTATGACCTCTCAGGACTATGAGGAGTTGACCTTGGTCATCCGCAATAATGGAACGGAGACCCTGAGGTTCAGAGTGGAAGCATTGATAATGCCCATCGCTGACCCGTCCATGTATGTGGAGATATGGTCTCCCGAGGGTTTCGGTCCAGAGGCGGACAGGGGGCTTGCCCCAGGAGAGGAAATGGTCTTCATAATATCGATCAGTTCCGGTTATTATCAGATGAAAATGCCCTACAATGTTCTCATCGTGGGGACCGAATTTTCAGATCAGTATTACCGGGAGGTCACTGTGGAGCAGGTGATCATCGAGATCACGGGACCTCCAAAAGGTGTCTCACTGGAAGACAAGTTGTTCAGAACGTTCTGGGGGGGCGGTTTCAACTATGAAAGGTTCCTGTGGTTGATCCTCCTGACCGCAGTATGCGGTTCAGGGCTCATAGCCAATGACCTTCGGAACAATACATTGACGCTTTATCTGTCGAGGCCTATCACGTGGGTCGATTACGCTGCGGGAAAATTCCTTGGCCTTGCTGCGACTTTGTCCATCATCACGCTTATCCCGGCAGCTCTGGTATTCATCACAAGGATGGCCTTTGTCAACGAGCCGTTCTCGTTCGTTCTGGGGTATCTGTGGCTTCTCGGAGGCATGTTGCTTGCCTATATGGTAGCAATAATCTTGTTCACATCCATAGCGATGGCGCTTTCGTCTATGACAAAACGAGGGATATTCGCAGGTGTCGGGATATTCGGTTTTTTCATATTCACTCCGCTGGTCTCGGACATACTGGCCGATATCTTTGACAGCGATGTGGTGAAACTCTTGAACATCAACCTCATGATGAAGAACCTGATCAAACCCCTTTTCGGGATCCCCTACAATGAAAGTACCATGGGGTTCGGCTTCGAGTTCGTGGTACTGGTCTGCACCGCGGTCCTGCTTGCCTCGTGGGCTGTGATCTACTTGAAGTTCAACAACAGGGAGGTGGTGAAATGAGCACCCCCCTTGCCTCGATCGTCAACGTATCGAAGTTCTACGGTAATGTCATGGGTCTCAACGATATCTCCGTAGATTTCCCAAGAGGGCTGACCGGTCTACTGGGCCCCAACGGTGCCGGGAAATCCACAATGCTGAAGGTCCTGACCGGTCAGATCAGGCCCTCGAAGGGGAAGGTCGAGGTGCTTGGACACAGGCCATGGGACAACCCCGTGTTAAACCGGATGTTCGGTTACTGCCCTGAGCAGGATACCTTCTTCAGAGGAATGACCGGGCTCGGTTTCGTAACATATTGTGCCAGGTTGAACGGGCATTCACAGAGGGAGGCATCAAGGCTTGCATGGAAGGCCATAAAGAGGGTCGACCTTGTCAAGGAGGCGAAAAGGTCGGTCGACGGGTATTCAAAGGGCATGAGGCAGAGGATCAAGGTCGCCCAGGCGCTGGTTGATGATCCCAGGCTCCTCTTCCTTGACGAGCCGCTTTCCGGAACGGACCCCATAGGAAGGGTCCAGCTCATGGAACTCATGCACGACCTGACACGGGAGGGCAAGGACATCATAGTCTCATCCCATGTGCTGTATGAGATCGAGAGACTGACATCCAATATAGTACTGGTCAACAAAGGCCGGCTTGTGGCGGAAGGGAACATGCACGATATCAGGGATTCCATGGACAAGTACCCCCTGACCATCAGGATAAGGACGCATGAGAGGACAAGGCTGGCGAAGTCCATCATGGACCTGCCCAGTGTTTCTTCGATAACCATGGGCGAGGACCCGACCGAGGTCCTTGTCAGGAGCTCCTCACCGGTGAGGTTCTTCCCGATGCTGCAGAAGATGGTGGTCAATGAGGCCATAGAGCTACATTCCATAGACAGTCCAGACGATAATCTGGATGCGATCTTCAAATACCTGGTGGACTGAAATGAGACAGAAAGGAGATGGCTGCTTGAAGGGGATGCCCGGACGTGCCGCTGCCGTTATAGGCAGGACGACCAGGGACATTTTCCTGACCAAAGGCATGATATTCGCCATGTTCTTCCTGATGGTCCCCACCTTCATTTCCATCTATTCTTTGCTGGACCCTTCGGAAGGAATGAAGGAATGGTGGAGTATGTTCGTTCCGTTCGGGCTGCTGATCTATCTGCAGATCCTGGTACTGATATATTCACTCATATACGGCTCCTCCATGATAAACGAGGATATCGAGAACCGAACGATGACCTACCTGGCTGTAAGGGGTGCCAGGAAGGCCGAGATATTCATATGGAAATATATCGGGACCGTTCTCTCCCTGCTGATAATGGTCAGCATATCCATTGTGACAACATATCTGGTACTGGCCGCCCACGGGTCGATCCATACCATGATCGCAAAGACCGGTATGCTTCTGGCCCTCCTCTGTGCCGCCTATGGTGGGATAATCATCTATACAGCACTCTTTTCCCTTATGGGAGTGCTCTTCAAGAGACCGTTGATGGCAGGCCTGCTGTATGCCTTCTTCTGGGAGATAATAATGGTGAACCTCCCTTTCAACATCCAGTACGTGACGGCGATGCACTACGTGAGGTCGATATTCAGCGGTGACCCGACCGCGGATTCCATGATGGGCCTGGAGCGGATGATCGATCCCGTTTTCTCCTTTATATTCCTGCTCTTTGTATCGGCAGTTCTGCTGGTAATAGGCGCCATGGCGATGAGCATCAAGGATGTCAATTGAGGGAGCGCATCAATATATATTGGAGGTGCATACTACCTCGGTGACGTTATGGAAATCGATATAGATCAGGTTCGTTACATCACCGAGACGTCCATGACCATAAGGGGGACCCGGAGGAGGACCACGGTTCCAAAAACGATCGTGGACAGGCTGGGCCTGTCCAACGGCAGCAAGATAAGATGGATCGTGTTCAAGGATGGATCGATACTGATCAGGAAGGTCAACGACGACAGAACATAAGGCCTTCCAGATCAGCCCGGAAAATGGGAACAGCACATCGATCTGCCCCGGCTGTTATTTTTAGCAATAACCTTAATAATAAGGAGGGCAATACTATATATGGAGCAGGAGGTGCCCTGGTATATAGGGCATTTAGTTTTAACTCATCTATTCTCCTCTCTTCCCAAGATGGCCTCCTGCTCCTATCGTTCTGGGGTCATGTCCAGTAGGGAAGATTGTCCGTAATATCATACTACAGGGATGGACCTCGATATCCGGTCCGGACCAGGTTAGGGTTCCCATCGAACATCACGAGGCAATGGAGATCGAGATACCCCTCCCGATCTCCCTGGAGATACCTATGACACCCAGAGGTGTCCTGTCAGGCCCCGTCAGTACGTTGATGATGATCTCCGTTAGAACCGTGGAACCATCCTTCCTGATGATATCCATTTCGAGCTTTACGGATGCGAACCCCCGTCTCCTTCCGGAAATGAGATCTCTCATCTCATCACCATGTCCTTCCATGAGGATATCGAAAGAGGCGGTGGTGATACGGTCCTTGACGTTCTTTCCGATCAATTCCTTCGGATCGTGACCGGTGAGGTTCTTTATGGAGGAGCTCAGGTACGTGAAGTTGAGTTCCCGATCTGTCATGAAAATGACATCGGATATATTATCGTCCAACAGATGGTACATACGCTCCGTTTCCTTCAATTTTCCAAGGACACGATGCTTTTCGGTCGTATCAGTGCTGAACTGGACGACCCCCTGTATATGTCCGTTCGGTGTCCTGTAAGGTGATAGCGTCATATCCTGGAAGAAGGTCCCGCTCGGCAACCTCCCCTCGACCTCGAAGGTCACGGACTCGCCGGTCAGGATCACCCTGTCTATCAGTGCTTTCATCTGAGGGACCTTATCCGGCGGAGGGAACTCCAGCGCCGACCTGCCAACAAGTTGGGAGGCCTTCAACCCGTAGATATCATCCAGTTCCTGCGCCCCCCAGAATCCCTGATACACATAGTTCTCGTCCATCACTCCAATAAAAGCACCATGAAGGGAGGAGAGGATGTTGTTCAGTCTTTCCTCGTTCTGTCGGAGGTTCTCCTGTATGTATCTCAATTCCGTTACATCCCTCAACGTGGCCTGTATCACCGGCCTGTCGTTGAGCTTGGTCCTTACCAGAGAGACCTCCGCCAGGAAGGGGTCACCTCTTCTGAGGTGCTCCCATTCGAATTTCAGTAAGCCCTTCTCATCCGCTTCGTCCAGAAGCCTGGTGGCCATCGTCCTGGAGACCTCCCCCCCTGGTTGGAATGGTGGGGACAGGTCCGACGGCCTCTTACCTATGATCTCATCCCTGGACGAGACTCCGAAGATCTTCAGTGTGGACTCGTTACATTGTATCACCTTTCCGTCTTCCAGTATCATCACCGCGTCGGGAAGTGATTCGAAAAGCGTCCTGTAGATCTCCTCTTTTTCCCTGAGGGCGGATTCCATCTCCTTCCTCTCGGAGATGTCCCTGATGACGATGAGGAGGGATTCCTTGCCATAGAGGTTCATGGGCGTGATGATGGTCTCCGTCTGGAAGTTCGTACCATCGAACCTTCTATGGACCCAGTCGAACCTTGCGAGACCGTTATGCCGGGCAGTTTCCATATGACGGGACAGGATCACCTGGGATTCCTCTCCATGGGGTTGTGTCGGCGGTGAGAAGAAATGATATTTCTTCTGTATGAACTCCACATCCGTGATCCCGAACATATTCTTGGTGGCATCGTTGCATTCGAAGAAGGTCTCATTATCGGTCAAGATCATCGCATCCATGGCCGATTCGTAGATGGCCCTGAACTTCATCTCGCTCTCATGCACCAATCTCTGGGCGAACTTCTGCTCGTCCACGTTCTCGAGGATGGCTGTGACACCTTTCTTGCCGTCCCCCATTATGGTCGGTATGAGCTTGGACCTGAAGAAGTGGACATCCTCACCAAGGGGTATCTCGAGACCAAGGTTAGCGTCGGTCCCCTTCACCGCGTTCTGTAGATGAGAGATCTGTTCGGGGGTGTTGAATATGGGGAGGTCTATGGTCGTGATCTTTCTGTCAATGAGCATATCCTTCTTCACATTGAAGAATCTTAGGAAGTTATCGTTGGCGTCGATAACCCTCAACTGACCGTCCAGGCCGATGATGAGGTCCGAAGAGAAATCAAGGAGAGCAGAGATCGGAACCCTCTGTGAGAGGTAATAGAGCTTGGCTCTCCCCATGTTCCTGACCTCTATCCTTCCGGTATATAGAAGTACATCGAGATACTTGGCTGTAGAGTTCCGGTTGAGCCCTATGGACCTGGATATCTCCGTTATGGAAAGACCGCGTGGACTGGACCTGAGCGCCCTCAATATACTGCCTGTCTGTTTTTGCGGATCGTCCATGGCCACACTTATGATATGCATTAATGCAAGGCATATATATAAATATAAGAGTTGATAGGTGTACCAACATGTATGCCCATTTTAAATATTATGATAGGATGCAACACCAATGGGTGGGGTTGGAAGGGGGATTGAGTGTACAGTTTGATAGCAGCCACTATTTTCATTGCCATTTGGGAAGGGAGGATGATTGTTTGGTTGGGACCAACGTAGTGTTTGATAAGGAATATGTTTTTTATACCCCCTCGCCGCATCCTTTTTACCAGGAACCGTGACCCAGGTGATATACGCACATTTTTCGTGTGGAAATTACATGCAAGGTCCCCAAACAATGAGAAAATTGAATAAGGGAACAGATATGTGAGGTCCCTGCATGAAAGCCATAGTCCTTGCTGGTGGTTCGGGCGAGAGGTTCTGGCCTCTCTCCACCATGGACCATCCCAAGCAGTTCCTGAAGCTCTTTGGTGATCGGACCCTGATAGAGAATACGTGTCATCGCCTTTTTGCACGGTTCTCTCCGGAAGATGTCCTGGTCATAACCTCCTCCGATCAGGTTGACAGGACCCGGGAACTCCTCCCTTCGTTACCCCATAGGAACATCATCGGGGAACCCTTCAGACGGAACACCGCCCCTGCCTGTGCTCTAGGAGCCATTCTGAGCGGAGAGGATGAGCTGGACCTTGTCGTCCCTGCCGATCATCGGATCCCGGATGCGAAGCAGTTCTGGGATGCCTTTGATAGAGGAGTTCGGGCCTTGAGGGAGAGAGACGGCCTCTACACGTTCGGGATACACCCGACAAGACCGGAGACCGGTTACGGTTACATAGAGGCGGGAAAGCCTTCGGGAACCGGGGTTTTCGAGGTGAGGAGGTTCAGGGAGAAGCCGGACATCGCGACTGCCCGTGAGTTCATCGACGATGGTGGTTACTACTGGAACTCCGGTATGTTCCTCTGGAGGTCATCCACACTTCTCGAAGAGCTTGGAAGTTGCTCCCCTGACATTGGCGGTCCCCTTCAGGGACTGGACCCCCGGGATGCCGATGAGCTGAAAAATGTATATTCCGACCTTCCGGCAAGGAGCATCGACTATGCTGTCATGGAGAGATCGTCAAAGGTCTTCATGATAGAGGGCGGATTCGGTTGGTCCGATGTGGGCAACTGGGCTTCCATGATCGAGCTCGAGGGGTATTCGGAAAGCACCGGGGATATCATCCTTGAGGGATGCAGCAGGATCTACGTTCACTCGAACATAAAGAAGCCCGTAGGTGTTGTGGGACTGAACGGTGTGATCATCATCGATACTGACATCGGGCTGCTGGTCTGCTCGGAAGAGCAGGCCCAGATGGTCCGAGAGGTTACCAGGTCCATGAACAGGGATCGAAAACCTACCGGGATGGGAAAGCCCATCCAGCAGGATCCCTGATGATCTGATCTCTTGCAGGAGCTCCCTGTTCAACAGATTTAATAATAATGAGGCGTTGGAAAGGCGGCAGGTGTGTGGCATGGAGATACTGTTCATCCTGGTGGTGTCCTTTGTGCTCGCGGTCGATGCTTTCGCGGCATCGGTGGCCTGCGGCATGTCGCATTCAAAGATAGACTGGAGGTTCTGTCTCAGGTCATCGTTCCTGTTCGGTGGAGTGCAGGCACTGTTCTTCGGGGTCGGTTTCCTCTTCGGCCACCTGATAGGTCCGATCATCTCCAGGGCCGGTCCATGGATGGCCTTCATACTTCTGGTATCGATAGGGGTCAAGATGATATGGGAGTCTCTCAGGAACTGGAAGGGACCAAGGGAATGCAGGATAGTCGACACCAGGATGCTTATGATGCTCTCCGTCGCTACCTCTGTAGATGCCCTTGCCGTCGGTATAACATTTCCTCTTCTTGACATGCCGGTGGCTATTTCCATTTTCATCTTGGGTACCGTGACGTTCCTGATGTCGCTGATAGGGGTCCTAATAGGGGATCGTCTGAAGGGTAGGTTCGACAGAGTTGCGGAGCTGATCGCCGGGCTGGTCCTCATAGGCATAGGGATAAAGGTACTCATGGACAATATCATATGAACAGCCCCAAACGATGTCATCGACTGACAAGTGGTCCGCTGCAAAGGATTTTAAAAGGTCCGTACCCTCTCGTCAAGAAGGATGTCAAGAAGAACTGCTCTTGTCTGCATCGATCTCCAGAACGATTTCGCAACCAGAGGAGGTAGATACCAGATTCCCGGACCATCGATAGATCTCATGGTCAATATCATGTTCCCTTTTTTGATGGAGTACGGCATCAGTATCGCGGAGATAGTGTCGGACTACCGTCAGCCCAGACCCGGGGACGACAGGGACTGCTGCAGGCCTGGAGAATGGGGATACGAAAGCCTGGTCCCACCGGCCTTGAGGAAAGGCCGACAATGGGTGAAGTCCATGAACTCGCCCGTCTGGACAAGGAAGGGGATAGGGGATCCGTCGGTGGTGCCTGGGTCGCCGTTCCCCGATCCGGCGGGTTTCGAGAGGTGGCTTGATGAACATGTCGGCAAAAGGGACGAGGTCGTGGTGGTCCTGTTCGGCTTGACAGCGGATTGTTGTGTCCTGTCCACAGTCCAGGAGCTCAGGTGGAGGGGATATGATGTCCATGTACTATCCGAAGCAACGGATGTCAGGTCCGCCGATCAGGATGAGAAGAGAAGGTTCTTATCAACTGCACCTTTCATTTTCTGGGGGAGGACCGTGGGCTGGGAAGAGCTTAAGGGATCCTTTGAGAGGAGATCCTAATCCCAGGACATCACTTCGTCCTCATCGAGATCCCAGACATCGGTGGCCTCCCTGGACCTTCTGACGGCGATAACAACGGCCACGACTATCAGGATGATTAGGCACAGTGCCGCAGTCCCGATCAGGATGAGCAGCAGGAGGTTCGATCCACCATATATGCCGTCGTCATCCGATGGTCGAGGGAAGCTTGATATGTCCCCAGGGTCGCTGCCGGCCCTGTACTCATCTATATTGCGGTATCCATCCCCATCAAGGTCGGACAGGGAGTCGTCCCTGGATGTGTCCAGACCGTTGATGTACTCCCAAAGGTCGTCCATCCCGTCCAGATCTTCATCAACTCCCTCCGCCGGGATGTTGTCATCGTCGTCGGAGATGTCGTCGTCAACAGGCTCCACGTAGTCGTCGTCTCCCGGAATAGGCTCATCATCGTCCCCTGGACCTTCAGGATCATACTCTATTATCGAGGCTTCATAACGCTGAGAGACCATCGAGTTCCCTGCAAGGTCCCAAGCGCGGACCCTGAAATAGACGGTCCCGAAGGCTTCCAGCGGGACTCCGAAGGAGCCAGAGTATCCGCTTGTATCATCCACCATTTCTATGAGGTCCTTTTTAGCACTACCCCCGATCCACCATTCCATTTGCGCTCGTTCCACGCCAATATTGTCGGATATCCCGATCGTGACTGAAAGGTTTCCGCCTGCATCTATCACTCCGGCGGATGTAAGGTTCCCGAAGGTCGGCCCGTCATTGTCCAGGATGGAAAGGGTCCTGTCCCCGGACATGTTCGTATTGTCCGATGTGTCCCATGCCTGGAAAGAATAGGTGACGGGTAGGATCGAATCCGAAGGTGCGTTCACCACGACAGTCCAGTTGACCCCGTCGGGATCGGGTTCCATATCAAGAGGGTCCGGGGCGATGGAACTGTAGACCACCACCGAGCCAACCTGTATGTTGTCGGATACCGAGACCCTGAACTCCAGAGGGTCGCCGGTCGTGGCATTGAGGGGGGATCTGTCCATTAAAAGAAGAGGTGGATCGTCATCCATGACCGTCGAGTTGCCTTCCAGGGAATGAACCCAGTTGCCCGAGGTGTCCATGGCATGGAAGATATGGTAAATGGTCCCGAGGTCGGATGGGGACAGTTCGATGAATAGGGTCCACAACTCTTCGTCAGATACCATCGGTATGGTCTCATGTTCGGGGTAACCGAGTCTCCAGAACTCGACGAAGACCCCCTCCAGACCTATGTTGTCCTCCACAGATACTATGAACCTGACGTCGTCCGAGGTCGAGCCGACGGTGTCCGAGAGGTCCTGCAGGATGACCGGAGCATCATTATCAAGGACCAGGACGCTCCCGATATGGGAAGCGTTGATATTGCCTGCCCCGTCATGAACGGCGGCGATGTAATCGAGCGTGCCGATCCTGTCCGAAGGAACATCCCATGCTAGGACCCATCTGTCGGGAGCATGGACCATATCTATGTGCTCTGTCCCTTCCGAGCCGTTCCAGGATATGGACAGTTGAATGGAGGAGACGTCTATATTGTCTCCAGCCGTGATATTGAAGTCTATCACCTCTCCCGTGGTCGAGACGGGGTCGGTCATGTCGTCGATGATCCATGGCATATCGTTGTCAATGACGTTCACGGTGGTCCACAGGGTCTCGTTCCAGTTCCCGGAATTGTCTCTCCCCCTGTAGCGGCAGAGCAGGTCTTTCGTGGAATCTTGAGGTATCCCGACGGGAACCGTCCAGTAACTTCCATCATTAACCATTTGATAGGTAACCGTGTCATTGGAGTCCTGACCTTCCATTCTGAGGTCCAGAAGCACGGACAGTATCCCGGCCTCGTCGATGGCAGTGCAGTTGAACTCGTAATCATCCCCGGTGGTGGCATTCCCGCAAGAGTTGATGATCAAGCTTGGCGGTCTTATATCGATGGAAATGTTGGCAGTGAAGGGGAGGAAATTGTATCCCGTGACCGTCACGTTCACAATATCGAAGTTCTGGGTGGAGATATCGAAGAAGGCCTTTCCGTCGCTTCCGGTGAGGTTGTATGCGTAGTACCCTGACTGCTGGAGACATACCAGTGCGTTCTTCACAGGGCTCCCGCTCGCATTGTTCACGGTGATGTTGAAACCCGTATACGACCTGCCGATGTTATCCGGAAGCGTTATATTGAACAGACCAGGCTCGGCCGTCCGGACGTGCATCTCTGGTTCGCCCATCATGTTGAGGGCCATCTGGAGCCATCGGTAGGAGCCGTCGGACCCTGAATAACCTGTAAATGCATCTTTGGCAAGGGCGAAGTGCGCTCCCATGTTCGTATTCCCGTTCGAGAACAGCTCTATCGCCATCCTGTACATGTATACATCAGAGGTGCCCATTCCGGGGTTGTAAGGGGCATACCAGCCGTACCTGCTGTTCCCGATGAACACCACGGAACCGCCGTCGGACTCCATCACATGGAGCTCGCCGATACAGTCGTTCACGCTGAAGCGGTTGGCGATGCATCCAAGGGAGTTCATGACACCGATCCGGTATCCGCCGCTATAACTGGGGACATCCGTGCTGTAAAGAGAGCTCTGGCCGGCGGTCCCAACGCTCATGACGTTGTAGTTCGAATGGCCCGAATGGAAGGCATAGGACAGGCCCCTGTCCACCTGGGCCATGAAGTTCGGCCTGTCGAGGTTCCCGAAAACACCCTGAGCGCTGTCATAGAGAGAGGTTGCGTTGATGTTGGGCGGAAGGAGGTTGTTCTTGATAAGGTCCAATCCCAGGGAAGAGTTGGTGTTGGCATCCAGATATTCCCCGGCAAGGGTCACGTTGTCAAGGTAACCGGAGATCGGGTCGATCTCGTACTTCAGTGTCTTTTTCACAAAGGTATCCATCTCTTCGGAGGTCTGGGCCGGAGCCCTTCCAACAATGACATCGGGTCTCAGGTCCACATTGTCCTCCACCTCACCCCATAAGCTGTCGTTGTCATCGTTGAAGGACCCATCAAGGTCCGAGTAATAGAGGTCCGCGGCACAATCCGTTTCCACATAACTTCCGGACTTGACATATGTGGACCTGTAGGGGATCACGGAGATGTCCCCTCCCAGGAGGATATATTCGGTCTCCCAGGAGTAAACGGCGTCCTTTATGAAGTTCCTGACCTTTTCCTGAGCGTCCGTCCCGTTGTAGTTCGAGGTGATGAAGGACATCTCCACTATCCTTGAGGGAACTCCTTTCTGCTGTTTCCAGTCCCTTATCTTCGTCAGGTGGTCGCCGACCAGGGTACTGTTGGTGACCAATACATACTGGACGTCTTCCTCTTGCAGTCGAGAGGAGGCAGGTGAAATAATGGGTCTTGCCCCGAACCTGTCCAGGTCCTCCGGGTTCTCGAGCTTTCCCTCCAGGTAGCTCCTGAAGACAGAGGTCGACCTGCTGGTGGTGGAAGTCCTCTCACCGTTCACGGGGAAAGAGAACCGTATCCTTCCTTCCACGCTACTGTATATCATCAAGGTGCCGTCGGAGAGCGGGAGAACGGGTTGGAAAGCAATATCCTGGATGAAGTGACCGCGGACGTATCCGGTAGCAAGGGTCCTGAGCGGACCATCGAGCGGAACCGAGTATTCTGTGGGAGGTATATCTTCCGGGAGGCCGATGGGGACCTGCCGGGGAACGCCCATGATCGGTCCCGGGGCAGGGATGATATCGAAGGTGGAGGATACGATCTCGATCTCCACCTCGGAGGCGTAAGGATCAATTACGAACGAGTGGAGGGATACAGGCACCAACGGTTCTCCCGTTACAGCGGTCGACCCCATCCCCTCCTTACTGACAACCACGGATCCATCGACATCGTAGAATTCCACACCCGATGGTTCGAACCCGAATTGGAATTCCACGCATCCTTCAAGGACAAAGGAGGTGAGGTCCATCGTCCCTGCGGGGACCTGTCCGGGAGCAGCTGCCGCAAGGATGGAAGAGGGAAGCAGCATGAACAGAACGAGTATAGGCACGACCATCCGGGATCTCAACGAAAGTCCTCCATGACGGATCACTCTGCAGGAACCATCCAGTCAGTCATGTTCCCGTAGATATTATTAGTGGTATATCGACGCCCCAGGTACTTTATATTCTTATCTGCAGGAATTCCCTTTTGTGCGAGAAGCCCCCAGACATCAGATCCTTTTACGGTTGTCGATGACCCTCTTGGCCTTGCCCTGGGTCCTGGGAATGGTCCCGGGTTCAAGAAGCTCGATCCTCGCCCTCAGGGTGAGGGAGGCCTGGAGCTTGGCGCCGACCTTATGCGAAAGCTCCTTGAGATCCACTTTACCCCAGTGTTCAGGGGCGACCTCCACCTGGACGAAGAGATGGTCCAGCTTTGCTGTCTCGAGCACTATCTGGAACTGCTCCCCGAGCTCGGGGATGCCCACCAGTATATCCTCGATCTGCGACGGGAAAACGTTGACCCCGCCCACGATGAGCATATCGTCGGAACGACCCTTGATCCTCATTATCCTGGGATGGGACCGGCCGCAGGCACATCTCTCCCAGTTGATCACCGCAAGGTCCTTGGTCCTGTACCTGAGCAGGGGCATGGCCTCGCGGGACAGCATGGTGAAGACAATCTCCCCTTTCTCGCCCGGTGGGAGCACCTCTTTTGTCTCCGGATCGATGGTCTCCACGTAGAACTCATCTGCCCATATATGCAGGCCGTTCTGCTGTGGGCATTCCACGGCTACCCCGGGACCGTAAAGCTCGGACATGCCGTAGAGGTCCTGCGCTTTTATCCCGAGGCTCTTTTCAATATGCTTCCTGGTCTCGTCCGACCAGGGTTCCGCTCCGAACATTCCGATCCTTATGCTGAGCTCAGAGGGGTCCACCCCCTCCTCCTTGAGTGCCTCTATGAGGTAAAGGGCATAGGAAGGGGTGCAGCACAATACTGTGCTCTTCATGTCCTTCATCATGCTGATCTGTCTCTTGGTGTTCCCGGTGGCCGTGGGGATGACCAGCGTTCCAAGCCTCTCGGCACCCATGTGGAACCCGAGACCCCCCGTGAACAGTCCATAGCCGTATGCGTTCTGAACGATATCGTCCGGAGTGACACCGGCACAGGAATAGCATCTGGCCATGAGGTTAGACCAGGTGTCGAGGTCTTTTTGCGTGTAGGAGACAACTGTTGGGATGCCGGTGGTCCCCGACGATGCGTGGAGCCTGTGGACCCGTTCTATTGGAACGGCGAGTATGCCGTAAGGGTAATGGTCCCTCAGGTCGTCCTTCACCGTGAACGGTATCTTGCTCACATCCTCCAGGGATCTGATGTCCTCGGGCTTGAGTCCGACCTCCTCGAACTTCTTCCTGTAAAAGGGAACGTTCCTGTAGGCGTGTTCCACCTGTCTCTTGATCCTTTCAAGCTGCAGGGCCTGGATCTCCTCTTTTATCATGAACTGCTCTTTTTCCTGGAACAATCAGACTCCTCCATTGCTAATTTCCCGTCCTGTCTCTTTTGACCAAGGATCCATTACCAAGACCCCGGACCGAATGGAACAGACTGCACACCTCAACGACCATACATTAAATTAGCTTTTTGCCGGTTGGTGGGACAGGTCGGCAGTGGAAATATTTTTAATTGGAATGAGCCTTAGGATGCGCGGACCGGTGAACGCTACCGGCCCGGTGTCGATCCGATGCAGGATAATTACCTGCATGTAACGGGGTCAGGGGTGTTCACCTATGTCTTACGTGTTAAAATGGGGAAACGGGACCTGGATAAAGGGTGCATTGTTGGGTCTGGGTATCGGGATGGCAGTGCTCCTGATATTCTGGCGGATGCTTGGAGAAGGCGCATTCCTCAACTACTATTCTCCAATGCTGGGATATTACGTGCTCCTGTCCATCTGCCAGAGCCATTATTTCAAGAGGCAGCCGATCCCGGACATGGGGGGTCTGTTCAGACAGTTCGTGTCCATATTCGGCGCGGTTGTGATTTTCTTCGTCAATCAGGCCATCATGATCAACGTATTCGGGGTGCCAGAGATAGCACATCCCGTCCTTGATCACGGCGGCATCATAATGACCGGGCATTTCAGCTTCATAGTCTTCGGGTTCTTCATATACGGTTTCGACGATTTCATGTTCAAGGGCAAACTTGTTGGCTGGATGAAGAACGATGTGGCCAAGGCGTTCTTCTGGTATGTCATCATATGGGTCCTCTGGGCATTCCTTTTCTATGGATATGTGGGGAATGGGTATTCCGCCGAAAAGTTCCAAGGAGGCGATATGGACCAACTCCTTGCCATAAGCCAGTGGGTGATAATCATGTCCCTGCTCTATGCCCTGGTGTTCAAAGATTGGCTCCCCGTTCTCCAGAAGAAGCTCAGGATGGGCAACGACTATCTGTACGGAGCGTTCCTCTTCGCAGCCGCGATAGTGATCGGAGCGGCAATTGCATACCTGTGCTATGCTGTCCTCCCCCATATAGCACCCTGGGAAGAGCCACTCACCACAGGAGAGAGATGGCACAGGGTGCTTTACATGGGGACCTATCCTCTGACGCCTGCCGTCCTGCTCGGATTGTATTCCAGCAATTTCTCGTCCACGAACTCCGCCGGCTGGAGGGTCGTCAAGAGGCTGCTCGTGCTGGTACCTGCAATAATACTCTCCTACTTCTTCTTCCATCTGGTGATAGCCCAGCCGGAGCTCCTGCCCAACTGGATATCCCCTGGCCTTCTGGATGAGGGAATGGGAATATTCCATCAGGAGGGAGGTTGGTATCACCAGCTTGACCTGTACTTCAATTTCACGGTTTCCATAATCCCCCTGACCCACCACTGGTTCTGCGGCAGATGGGGGTTCATGAAGAAGGTGGAAGAGGGAACATCACCCTGAGGTTTTTTTTAGATATAGGCAACGGACTCAAGTCCCCATCGACGATCGGTCGGGTCCCTCCCTATTCGGTAAGATCATCTGAGCGATACCGAGCTTAGGGGTATAAAATCGGACAAATGATTGATAATGATGTGATTTTTCAGGAATTTTGCGCTAATTGATGGAACATGCCGCTCTTTTTTTCGAAATTGAACCTATGTGTTTATATCATGAAATGGCATTGGACCCGTGGTGGTCCGAACATGGCCCGAAGGGGAATTCGTGAGTACGATGCAAAAAGGATATTCTACCGGATGATGCCCCAGTATACAGGGGAGAAGATCAAGTTCGATATAATGCCGATCCTTGTCGATCCAGGGACCGAAATCGAGAAGCTACCGGAAGAGAACCCATGGCTCCATAACATGAGGCTTGTGGTCAAACCGGACCAGCTCTTTGGAAAGAGGGGCAAATCGGGATTGGTCCTGCTGGATGCCTCCTTCGAGGAGGCTGCCAACTTCATCAGGCAGAAGATGGGAAAGAGCGCAAAGATAGGACAGGTCAAGGGAAAATTGACACATTTCCTTGTCGAACCGTTCATTCCTCATGACAGTGAGTACTATGTAGCGATAAAGATGGAGGCCGATGCAGACCATATCTATTTCTCGACCCAGGGCGGTGTGGATATCGAATCGGTCTGGGAGACCGTCAAGGAGGTCAGCGTATCACCGCTGGAAGATCAGGAGTTCGACTCCGAACCGCTCCTTGAGGGACTGAGCGCTGAAGAGAAGAAGCTTCTGGCACCTTTCCTCAAGGGAACATACCAGTTCTTCCTCAATCACGATTTTGTCTATTTCGAGATAAATCCCTTCACCATCGTGGACAGGAAGATCAAGGTACTGGACATGGTGGCAAAGGTCGATGACACGGCGGCATACCAGAACGTGGGGGTCTGGGACTTCGGGGAGTTCCCCGAACCCTTCGGAAAGGACCCGACACCGGAAGAGGCCTACATCAAGTCCCTGGACGAGAAGACCGGAGCATCCCTCAAGCTCACCATCCTGAACCCTGAGGGCAGGATATGGACCATGGTGGCGGGCGGAGGAGCTTCCGTTGTGTACGCGGACACCATTGTCGACATGGGTTTCGGAAAGGAGCTCTCGAACTACGGCGAGTATTCGGGGGACCCATCAACGGAACTTACCTACCTCTATGCCAAGACGATACTCTCGATGATGACGAGGTCAAAACACAGGTCCGGCAAGGAGAAGGTCCTCATCATAGGGGGCGGCATCGCAAACTTCACGGATGTCGCCAATACCTTCACGGGGATCATCCAGGCCATGAAGGAATATTCGGACCAGATGAAGGAGGTCGGGGTCAGGATATACGTCAGGAGAGGCGGTCCGAACTTCAAGGCCGGCCTTGAGAAGATGAAGGAGGTCGGTTCCGAGATCGGCATCCCCATAAAGGTCTATGGTCCGGAGCTTCACATGACCTCGATCATTCCGATGGCGCTCAGAGATGAAGGAAAGGGGGTGAATTGATGGAACCATACCTGCTTTTCTCCAGAGATACCAGATCGATAGTGTACAACATGCAGACAAAGGCCGTCCAGAGAATGCTGGACTTCGATTATCTCTCCGGAAGGGAGAAGCCTTCCGTGGCCGCCATAGTGAACCCGGGTAATTCAGGAACGCACAAGGCACACTGGGGGAAAGGCGAGGTCCTGATACCCATATATCCCACCATACAAACGGCTACGGATGCCAACGGCGATATTGACGTCATGGTGAATTTCGCCTCCTTCAGATCTGCTTACGCCACCACAAAGGAAGCCCTGCTGAACAAACAGATAAGGGTTGTCGCGGTCATCGCGGAGGGTGTTCCCGAGAGGAAGGCCAGGGAACTTGCCCACCTGTCCAAAAAGCTCAAGAAGATCATCATAGGACCCGCAACCGTGGGGGCCATCGGGGCGGGGGCTTTCAAAGTGGGCAACACCGGAGGTACGATAGAGAACATAAGGGAGCAGAAGCTCTACAGGAGAGGCTCCGTGGGTTTGGTAACGAAGTCCGGGGGTCTACTCAACGAGATGTTCAACATAGTATCTCACAATACTGACGGTATATTCGAGGGGGTCGCAATAGGAGGTGACAAGTACCCGGGATCGAGCCTGATAGACCACCTGCTGAGGTACGAGGCCAATCCCAAGATCAAGATTATGGTGGCCCTGGGAGAGCTCGGAGGGGACGAGGAGTACAAGGTCGTTGAAGCTGTAAATAAGGGGCTCCTTACAAAACCCATTGTTTTCTGGGTGATGGGTACCTGCTCGAAGATGTTCCCGGCGGGCGTTCAGTTCGGTCATGCCGGGGCCAAGGCAGGGGCCGAAGCGGAGACCGCCGATGCCAAGAACAAGACACTCAAGAAGGCCGGAGTTATAGTCCCGCACTCATTCGATACTCTGGGCGAGGAGATAGCAAGGACCTTCATCAAGCTCAAGGACGAGGGAAAGATCACCCCGATAGAGGAGCCCAGGAACGTACCCAACATACCGATGGACTATGCGGACGCATTAAAACGCGGGATCATACGCAAACCCACATCATTCATCAGCACTGTCGCGGATGACCGCGGGGAGGAGGTCAACTACGGAGGATATCCGATCTCGGAGATAGTCCACTCCGGGGGAAAGATAGGTGATGTGATATCCTTGCTATGGTTCGGTAGGAGGTTCCCCAAATGGGCCACCGATTTCATGGAGATGGCCTTGATGATAGTTGCTGACCACGGCCCCGCCGTATCGGGAGCTCACAATGCCATAATCGCATCCAGGGCCGGAAAGGACCTGATCTCATGCCTCTGTTCGGGTCTTCTTACGATCGGACCCAGGTTCGGAGGTGCCATCGACGATTGTGCGAAGTACATGAGCGATGCGTTCAGGCGCGGGATCGTACCCAGGGATTTCGTCAAGGAGATGAAGGATAAGAACGTCAAGATCCCGGGTATCGGCCACAGGGTGAAATCGCTGGAGAACCCGGACGGCAGGGTCACCCTGCTAATAGAGTATGCAAGGAAGAACTTCCCCAGGACCGATCTTCTGGATTTCGCGCTCGGTGTACAGACGGTTACGACCCAGAAGAAGTCCAATCTCATACTGAACGTGGACGGGACCATCGGTGTTCTCATGGTGGACATGCTGCGGGGGGTGGGCCATTACAATGACGAAGAGGTCAGGAACATCGTGAACCTGGGATACTTGAACGGTTTCTTCGTCCTTGGAAGGTCCATCGGACTGATTGGACATGCACTGGACCAGAAAAGGATGGGTGAGAGATTGTATCGGCATCCGTGGGAGGACATCCTCTACATGGTAGAGAGAAAGGAATGATATATAACGGATCGACGACCGGGTCCTCGGTCCAATTCCATAAAGCAGCGAGGATGCTCTTCTTGAAAGGTTCGGACAGGTCCGGGAAAAAAAAAGTTAAGGGTGCCCCGGTCTTCCGGGTGCACCCGGTATATATTCGTATGTTCATCCTCTGATCTCTTGGTCCAACCGCGACCTGACCGCGTCGATCCATTCTTCCGAAAGGTAGACCTTTTCGGGTTTGGGTTCCGACAGCCTTGCGAGGTCCCCGGTCATGATGCCGGATTCTATGGTTTCCAGGATCACTTTCTCCAGACGGTCCGCGAACTCGCAGACCTCCGGTGTCCCGTCGAGCTCACCTCTCTTTCTGATCGCACCCGTCCATGCGAATATCGAGGCGACCGAGTTTGTGGAGGTCGACTCTCCCCTGAGGTGCTTGTAGTAGTGCTTCTGGACAGTACCGTGGGCGGCCTCGTACTCGAAGAGCCCCTCCGGTGAGACCAGGACGGATGTCATCATTGCCAGACTTCCGAAGGCGGATGCAAGCATATCGGACATGACATCGCCGTCGTAGTTCTTGCATGCCCAGAGTACGCCGCCCTCGGACCTCATGATCCTGGCAACGGCATCGTCGATCAACGTGTAGAAGAAGGTGATCCCCGCCTCCTCGAACCTTTTTCTGTAATCCTTTTCGAACACTTCTTCGAAGACGGTCTTGAACCTTGCATCGTAGATCTTGGATATGGTATCCTTGGCTCCGAACCAGAGGTCGACCTTCTGATCAAGGGCATATTCCATGCAGGCCTTCGCGAAAGATCTGATGGACCTGTCGGTGTTGTGTACCCCCTGAAGGACACCGGGTCCTTTGAACTCCTGGATCAACTTCCTTGTCTCGTTACCCTGTGCATCCGTGAAGACGATCTCCCCCTTACCGGGTCCGGGAACGAGTATCTCCTGGTTCTTGTAAACGTCCCCGTAGGCATGCCTGCCTATGATGATGGGTTTCTTCCACAACGTCACCGACGGTTTCACGTTCTTCACCATTATCGGTTTGCGGAAGACCGTTCCGTCAAGGGCTGCCCTGATGGTTCCGTTGGGGGACTTCCACTCCTGCTTGAGCCCGTACTCCTTCACCCTGGCGCCGTTAGGGGTGATGGTGGCGCATTTCACGCCCACACCGTAATTCTTGATGGCCTCGGCTGCCTCCAGCGTTATTCTGTCATCGGTCTCATCACGCTTCTTGAGGTGAAGGTCAAAATAGATAAGCTCCACGTCCAGATAGGGCAGGATCAGCTTATCCTTGATCATCTTCCATAGCACGCGGGTCATCTCGTCCCCGTCTATCTCAACTATCGGCGTCCTAACCTTAATTTTCTCTGCGTTCGACATCCAAATCCTCCTTGTCAACGAAGATCGCGTCATCATAGTACTTCGGCAGGACGTTCCTCACCGTATCAATGATGGTCCCGTCCCTGTACTCTATCAGCGCAACTATCTTGTCTCCCCAGTTCGGTTCGACCTTCCCTCCGGTGATATTGTAGGCCATCTCCTGGAGCTCCTTGATGGTGCAGATACGGAGGTCTCGCGGGACCTTGACCTTCTCGAGCTTTTCCAGAAGGTCCTTTCTCATAGGATTGATGGCGATCCCTCTTTCCGTCACAATGACATCGACGGTCTCGCCCGGTGTGACCACCGTGGTGCAGTCCTCCACTATCACAGGATACCTGCCTCTGAACAGCGGCACGGTTATTATGCAGAGCGACGCTCCCGCCGCAGTATCAGAGTGTCCTCCGACAGGCTCTGCTATCAACCCGCTGGAGAGTGTTGCCGTGTTCACATTGAAGCTGGTATCCACCTCGGACGCTCCGAGCACAACTATGTCCAATTTGTTGACCGTGCATCCTTTTCCGTGTATATTGGCATAGGCCCCTATGGGTAGGTCTACATGGTCCTTGGGGTCATCCCTCATGCTCTCGATCGCAGCGATATCAAAGGCCTGCCCGGTGATGAGCTTCCTGACGGTCCCGTCCTTGAGCATGTCCACAAGGAATTTGGTCGTACCACCCTGTGCCCATTTCGCAACGACCTTCTTCTCCTTCATGAGATCGTGAAGGAAGTCGGTGAAGGCAAGGGATATACCGCCCGCTCCTGCCTGGAAGCTCATCCCGTCCTTAACGTAACCTAGGAGGTCCGCAATCCTCACAGCATCCTTGGCGATCTTCAATCTGGTCGGAGAGCTGGTGATCTTGAGCTCACCGGATGCGATCCTGTTCGGGTCCCCGATCTTGTCCACGACCACTATGTAATCAACAAGCTCCTGGCTAATGGACATGGGGAAATTCGGATACTCTACAAGGTGGTCCGTTATGGCGATCACATTGTCCGCGAAACGGGCGTCCACGAATGAGAAATTTATGGTCCCGCATGCTGACGGACCGATAACTCCGTTCAGGTTCCCCAGCTCATCGGCGGAGGGGGCTCCTATGAATGCCACATCTATCTTGATATCTCCCGCCTCGATCGCCCTGACCCTTCCTCCGTGGGACCTGATCTTCATGGGATGCTCAAGATAATTTCCGGAGGAGACCATCCTTCCGATCTCACCCCGGGCGGACCCTCCCTCTATACTTGCGATGGTGCCGTTCTTGACGCATCTGATTATTGTCTCCTCCTGGCAGGGGAACGTGGAGCTGGGGGCAAGAATGAGGTTTTTGATCCCTTTCTTCTCTATCTCCTCCAGGACCATGTTCATGACATGGTCGCCGTTCCTGAAGTGGTGGTGGAAGGAAATGGTCATATTGTCCTTCAACCCCACCTTGTCGATGGCCATCGAAAGGGACGAGACCAGTTCGCTCGTCTGGTCAGCCACATATCCGAGCTTCGGACCGTATTTGTGGTCCTTTGTGGGTCTGTGTTTGAAGGGTCCGATATAGGGATGAAGTTCCTGACCATGTAAACTTTTGGGGACCTTTCGACCTATGGCGTTCTCGACCCATTCCAGCTCATCGATGTTCACCATCAGTCATCACCTCCGCCTTTACCGGTCCCGGAGCTGGTCGTTTCTTCAATGGCCTTGATCTCCTCGATAGTGGGTATCGGAAGCTCCGCGGCATGGGCTCTCGCAAGCACCTTCTCCGCCCTGAGAGCTATCGGTCGGTCCACCATCTTCTTGCCAAGGGCAATGACGCCGGAGCCCCTTTTCCTGGCTTCCTCGATGGCATTGGTCACCTTGACCGCGTGCACGATCTCATCCGGTGTGGGATTGAACACCTCGTGGATGACCTCGATCTGGTTGGGATGGATACATGCTTTGCCATCGTATCCCATCTTCCTTACCAGTTCGGTCTCCTTCCTCAACCCTTCCATATCCCTGAAATCGGCGTAGACCGTGTCAATGGCCTGTATGCCCGCGGCTCTGGCAGCGAGTACTATCAACTGTCTGGCAGTGTGTATGGCAATTCCATCGGAGCTTCTCTCTCCACCGAGATCGGCTGTAAGGTCCTCGCCTCCGATGGTGATCCCCTCGAGCCTCTTGGAGCATCGGGCTATCTCGTACGAGTTGAGGATCCCCTTTGCCGTCTCCATGGTGGCGAACAGTTTGATCCTGCCGATGGGTAGTCCTTTCTTCTCCTCGAGGTCGGTAACAAGCTCGTCAACAAGGATAACGTCCTCGGGGGATTCCACCTTGGGTATGTATATCCCGTCCAGCTTGTTGCAGACGATCTGCCTGATGTCCCATCTACCCCATTCGGTGGAAAGCGGGTTGATACGAACCGTCACCTCGACTCCCGGGCCGAAATCAACGATCTTGAGAGCTTCAGAGACCAGCATCCTGGCATCCACCTTGAAATCGGGCCCAACGGCATCCTCCAGGTCCAATGAGATGACATCTGCACCGTAGAGGCCGGCCGGAGGGATCATCTTTGGAGTGTTGCCAGGGACGTAAAGCCTCGATCTTCTCAGCTTCATTCGAACGCACCCGCCTTGATGGCTGCCGCTTTTGTCCTGGCTATTATTGTGAAGTTCAAGGGGCTCTGACCCTTGCTCCAAACGTTCGCATCGACAATTCCCATACCTTTAAGGGTGGTTTCGAAGACCTTGAAGACCTCATCCCTGAAGAAATCCCGGGATTTCCCCTCGATCTCTATCCTTATCCCGGACCCCGGCTCCGCGGGGGAGAGCCTGACCATACAGTCCTCCCTCTCTTCGGTACCGGCCGAACCCTCCCTTCTCAATCTGACGATCTCCACCATGATGATACCTTCCCTATCAGGATAGCTGGGACCGGGTATAGTTCAGCGTTCCCCCCTGCTTCATGACCTCGATCTCCCTCTCGGAAAGATCGTGAAGGAGAGGTATCTTCAAACCCTTGTTCTCGACCTCCAGAACAAGGTCGCTGAGGTCCCCGATGACCAGCTTCAGTCTGTCGCCCATCTCTATAAGATCGAGATCGGCGGGATCCTTGAATGTGAGAGGGAGGATACCGAAGTTGACCAGATTGGCCCGGTGTATCCTTGCGAAGGACCTGACGATCACGGCCTTCACCCCGAGATATTTCGGGGCGAGCGCAGCATGCTCCCTTGAGGACCCCTGTCCATAATTTTCCCCGCCTATGATGAACCCGCCACCCTTTTCGATCGCCCTCTTGGGGAAGCCCGGGTCGACGGAGTTGAAGACGAACTCCGATATCTTGGGGATATTGGACCTGAGGGGTAGTATCTTCGCCCCGGCAGGCATGATATGATCGGTGGTGATGTTGTCACCCACCTTTATCAGGACCTCTCCCTCCTCCTTCTCCGGTAGGGGATGGAAGGCCGGAAGCGGTTTGATGTTCGGGCCGCGTACGATCACCACCCCCCCTGCCTCCTCTGGCGGGAGGGGGGCGACGAAGAGATTGTCGTCAGTAGAATATCTTGAGGGCTCCCTTACGGGTTCGATGCCCTTGAACTCCCTCGGATCTGCCATCTCACCCTTCAAGGCGGTTGCAGCGGCCACTTCGGGGGATACCAGATAGACCTGGGCGTCCTTGGTCCCGCTCCTTCCCTCGAAATTCCGGTTGAACGTCCTCACGGAAACCGCACCCGAGGACGGGGCAAGCCCCATGCCGATGCACGGGCCGCATCCGGATTCCAGTATCCTGAAACCCGCCTCCACAAGGTCCGAATAGGCACCGGTCCTGATCATCTCCTTGATTATGGTCCTGGAGCCGGGGGAGATCGTGGCGGAAACGTCCTGGTGGACCTTCTTCCCCTTCACCATGTTGGCGACGGTCATGAGGTCCCGGTAGGACGAATTGGTGCATGATCCCACGCAGACCTGGTTCACTCTGGTCCCGAGGAGTTCTCTGACAGGGGAGACGTTTCCGGGGGAGTGCGGTCTGGCGACGAGGGGCTCTATTTTCGAGAGGTCGAGGTCCAGGACCTCGTCGTAAACGGCGTCACTGTCCGCTTTCATTTCGATCCACTGATCGCCCCGTCCCATGGCTTCCATGTAAGCCTTTGTGGCCTCATCCGAGGGGAAGATGGAGGTGGTAGCTCCGGTCTCTGTCCCCATGTTGGTAATGGTGGCTCTGTCAGGAACCGACAGGTTACTGACACCGGGACCGAAATATTCAAGGATATAGCCGCGTCCTCCCTTGACGTCAAGCCGTCTCAGGACCTCCAGGATGACATCCTTGCCGCTCACTCCGGGGGTCAGCTTTCCTGTTACCTTGATCCCCATGATCTTCGGGTACTTGAGCTCGAAGGGTCCGCCCGCCATGGCGACGGCGACATCAAGTCCGCCGGCCCCGATGGCCAGCTGCCCCATTCCTCCGGCCGTCGGCGTATGGGAATCGGAACCAATGAGTGTCTTTCCCGGTCTGGCGAACCTCTCGAAGAAGACCTGGTGGCAGATCCCGTTCCCGGCCTTGGAAAGCGTTATACCGTATCTTTGTGCAATGGACTGCAGATAGAGATGATCGTCAGCATTCATGAAATCCGTCTGGAGCATGTTGTGGTCTATGAAGGAGACCGACAGATCGGTCTGGACCCTGTCGAGGCCCATAGCCTCGAACTGCAGGTATGCCATCGTTCCGGTGGCATCCTGGGTCAATGTATGGTCCATCCTTATGGCGATGGAGTCTCCTATCTTTTCCGTTCCTTCGACAAGATGCTCCTTCAAGATCCTCTGAGCCAGGGTCAGTCCCATGTTATTCCTCCAGGAAGATATGCTCCTTTAGAGCTGGAGGGTGAAAACGGGTTTAATTATATATACATTACTAAATTTTGAATATTCCTTTAATTTACAGGAATAATGGACAATGTCCACAATTATTATGCTCTATTTTTCATAATTATAAAATAGTTGATGATGGATATGGGTCTCAGGTCAAACGTATGAAGGGTCTATCAAGGACAGAGAAACTGGCGTTCATCGGGCTTGTCGCCTATTCCGATGACAAGGACCGTGACATCGCCGAAAGATTGTCGATCCCCAATTCGACCTTCGCATCCGCCAAGGCAAGGCTTACCGGATCCGGGTTCATTCAGGAGACCTTCGTACCGGTCTTTCCGAAACTGGGGATGGAGCTCCTGGCAACGGTTTACAGCGATTTCAATCCCTCCATCAGGGTGGAGGAGAGGGTGGAGCATTCCAGGAGGTCAGTTGAGGTCTATCCGGAGATACTGATGTCCCTAGGTGAATCCCACAGAGGTTTCTCTATCTCGATCGCAAGGAACGTGACCCGGATCATGAGGATATCCCACGAGAGGTTGGGCCTTCTGGCAAAGCTAAACCTGCTTGAGATAGAGCTGCCCAAGGAGGTCCTGTTCCCGTTCGAGATATCCTGGGTATTGAGGTACTTCAATATGGCACCCCTGCTCTATCGCGACTTCTCGAGCGATGATCCCGGGTTGATGGAGAATTCAGGCCTCAGGGAGGAGGACCTCTACCGTAAGGACGGTATATTCCTGGTCGAACCCAGGGACCTGGTCAAGAGCCTCAGGGATGTGGAGATATCCGAAAAGCAACTGGAGATAATGTACTATATCGTGAAGTATCCCCACCTCTCATCATCGAAGCTTTCCTCGAGGGTCCCCTATTCCAGACATACCATTTCCAGGGTAAAGGAGAACCTGATAGAGAACGGCTACCTGTGCTCGCTCCGTATCCCGGACCTCTCGAAACTGGATTATACCATACTAGCCCTGTTCAATGTCAATATTGAACCCGGGAACCCCCTGGACCTGGAGATGGCAAGGGACCGTCACCTTCTTTCGGATGACTCGATCTTTATGGTATCGAGGCCCAGGGAGCTGATCATGCTGGGTGCATACAAGGATTATGTCCAGTACAACAGGGGTCGCAGCGAGTTCAACCAGTATCTGAAGATGAACGATCTCCAGAGAGGTCTGCCCATATTGAGGATGCACTCTCTTCCCGAGACCATATGGATCAAGAGGTTCGAATACCATCCCCTGATCCGGGAGACCTTCGGGCTCAATGTGGATTGAGGTTCCGACAGAGATTTCTACATAGACGACCATCCTTGCCTCATGGAGGAATGGCTTCTGATCCTCCTCAAGCTCCTCATCATCCTTGGAGCAAGCGGATTGATAGGGCTTGAGAGAGAGATCACGGGCCACAAGGCCGGCATCAGGACACAGATCCTTGTGGGGTTAGGTTCCACCACGCTGGTAATGCTGGGTGTTCATAACGACATGAAGTTGGATGAGACGGCCCGGATGATCGCCGGGATAGCCACCGGCATAGGTTTCCTTGGTGCGGGGGCCATAATGAAGGAAGGCCTCAACGTGAAGGGCTTGACCACTGCTGCTACCATATGGGTGAATGCAGCGATCGGTGCGGCCATAGGCCTTGGGTCTTACATGATAGGTATATCTACCCTCATTCTCACAATGCTGGTACTGTCCGTTTTCGCCCTGGTCGAAAGGCTATTCCATCTGAAACCGGCCGGGGGTACACTGATGGTTATACTGAAAAGGGGCGGCTCGGGTGCATTCAAGGTGGTCCGTCTCATCGAAGAGAAGGGTATTGAGATCCGGTCGATAGACCTGGATAACTCGAGGTCGGAGGAGCTGTTGAGGACGGACATCTACCTGAAGAGGAAGAGGAGCGTCATCGAGCTGATAGAGGATATCAGAAGGATAAAGGGGGTCCAGGATATCAAATGGGAGGATTCCGAGAAGGGTATCGTCCCCGGGATGTTGAAGGTAAGTTAGGTCCGCCAGGAAGTGTTCGGTCCGGTTCCTGCATGGGGTTAATTCCTTACCCGTATATCTCGAGCCAACGGTAACCGCTTCTGGTGTAGTCCTGGAGCGATAATGGGTCGAATTCTGGTCCGAGGCACAGATAGGCGACTATCCGGTACATCCCGGGCTCCCGGTCCTCTCCTCTCGGCTGGAATTTGACCATGAGGTCCATGTCCTCGCTGGAGCTCAGGTTAAGTTCCAACCATGTCGAATTTATGTAGTCCCCCCTCAGGTCGTAAACGTTGATACCAAGAAAGACATCGACTTCATCGATCTCGGAGACCACCCTGAACTGGTAGACCATGGTGTCGGGAAGGAGGTCCCCGTCCTCGTCCTTGACCTTGCAGGAAAGAAGATCGTCCTGGAAGGAGACGACCCGCTCCTCCATATACGTACCCATGTTCTCGTAATATGAGAGCAGTGTCTGCTTCCAGCTGGTGTCCTCCACGAACTTGAGATCGTCGTAATCCTCATTTTGGTCCATGACATCCTTGAAGTCAGGGGAATAGATGGATATGCCGTTGAGCCCGTTCGTATCGATGTCGCTGATACCCTGGACCCTGTCGAACCCGGCGATCATACCGGTCAAGGAATCCAGCAGCAGCTGCGCGCTCTCCTTGACCTGCTGGCTTGCTGACAGGTCCATTATTTTCTCGACGTAGTCCTTGAGATCGACGGCGTCCGAACTGTAGCCGTTGCTGATGGGTTGGGAATATTTCCTTGCGATCCTCATATTGTATATCTCGGCCGAGCCCGCACTGTTGATGGCATTGGAGAGGTTGTCGAGACGGGATACCGTCCCATCGGCCATGATGAGGTCCAGAACTCCCATGGAAAGGGACCGTTTGGATTGTGTGAGGTCCGTCTGGGAGATATATCCCCCTATTATCTCCTCAGCCAGTTCCATCTCCGTCAGGAAAGGGTCCTTGATCAGCTCGTCAAGGACACCGTAGTCCCATCCGAACGTCGGTTCGGTGATCTCGGAGCCCAACATGTATCTGGAATAAGGGGCTATCTCGTAGGCGACTTCAATGGTGGACATGAGGCATGCATCGAACCCAATGATGTCCAGGGGCCTCCCGATATTCCCTGTGATACTGTCAAGGGCCTCCCCGAGCTCCTTGATGGTTATCACATCGTCCTCCTCCATGGACTGCTCCCAGCATATACCGTCTATACCTGAACCGTGGTTCCAGAGGACCAGGGCATACCTGTCCGCCGGATATCCCTCCATCGCCCACGTTGCGAAATCCACCAGTTCCATGGGATCTGCCGTGTTGATCTCCCCGAGCTCCTCGAGAAGCCTTGACCCGATCGATCTCGTGTCGCTATCCGGTTCTATGAGGTATCTTCTTGCACTGGTCCAGTTCCCGTCGGACCTGTCGTCCTTGGGGGATAAGCTCTCCCATCGGTCAAGTTGGGCTATGATGTTCAGATGATCGCCATGGGGAATGCTTTCCATCTCGTTGATGTCATTCAGGGCGAACTCCTCCAGGTCGCAGTCGCTCATGTAGATCATAAAGGTCCAGTCGTCCGGGGTGACGATCTCCAGTTCGAGAGGGATGCTTTTAGTGTCGTAACCATTTTTCGAACCCGTTATGTCGAAATCGTATGTGGAGTCCGATTCGGTCTCCGGTGACCAGAATGGGAGAGTGAACTGACCGTCGGGACCGCTCGTGGTCCTGTATATATCATCTGGGTCGTTGGTGAAGTTGATGGTCACCAGTGCATCGGGGACAGGGATGCCTTTGTCATCCGTGATCATGCCTCTGATCTCCTGCTGCATCCCCGACCTCAGTTCAGCAGGTAGATATGTGATCTCGAGCCCCATCTTTTCATTGTCACTCCCACCGCCCCCGTGGTCCACGCCTGCGGGGCTGTCGATGAAGAAGATCCCGATGGATGTCAGGAGGAGTATCACCATCACACCCACCGCTATCAGTGAAATAACGACCCTGTCCTTCAGGGGGTCAAAGATGCTGATGATACGATTCTTCCCCGATCGATGCTCGCCCATTGCCATCAATTGTCCTCGGGAGACCGTCAGCTCACGAATAGGTCCCCAATTGAATATACTGGAATGGACATTTTAAGCTTTTTCATTGAACCGTGAAAAATCTGTATGCTCATCATGGATACATCTCCGGTATCACCTTCCGATGATCCGGGACATAGTCCCCCGATATTCCTCGAAAGCCTTTTTACCTGTCTTGGTGATCCTGATCATGGTATGCGGTCTCTTACCGATGAACTCCTTCACCACCTTGACATATCCCGCTTCTTCCAGTTTGGAAATATGCGATGAAAGGTTTCCCTTGGTCAGGGCTGTCTGTGTCTGTATGAATAGGAAGTCCCCGGTATCTAAGACATATAGTATGGATAGTATCATGTACCTTGCAGGCTCGTGGACCATGCGGTCGATATCATCCACGGACCAGTTCACTGCATTTCGGGAGACGTTCTTCAATCCCGGTCCCCCCCGGATGAAGGATATTTTTTGATGAATATGTAAAGAAAATAGAGACCCACGATAGTGATGCAAGCCCCCATCGTCATGGACACCATGCTTCCCGGTCCGAGACCGAACATCTCGGTCACTAGTATCGATCCGGTAAGGAATATCCCCCAGATGAAGAACCTCCAGTAGTCCATGTAATATGCAACGATGGAGAATGTGCTGATGACCAGTGCTGCGATGACCGTTGTTCTCAAGGCAAAGGAAGGATCTGCACCGAGGAGCGAGGCGATCAGCAGGCAAAGTGTGACAATGTTCGCTGCCAGTATGATCAGGAACATGGTGACCCGTTTCTTCTTTCTGGAGGATGAGAACCTCGCGTATCCAAGCCTCTTCACGGTCAGGTACTTCCGTATGATAAATACGTAGATGACACCGCCAAGTGCGAGAAAGGATACTGTCCAGTGGTCGATAAAGGTCCTCAGTGCCATGGTGACCATCATGATCCCGATCATGACATCCCAGGCCCCATCCTGGAAATACGATGAGAAGAGCTTTGCCTCGATCCTTTTGAGATCCCTGTTATCCGACATCTTCATCACGACATGCATTTATAGGTCTGCATGATAATATAGTTTGTGATACAAACCAGTTTCCAATATTACAATAGCTCGATATAGCTTTACCCTTTCCTTATATGATCCCCCTCGAACATCTTATGGGGAGAAATCAAATAATAGTAGGTTTTTTAAGGACATCAATATTTGCACCGATGGGTCGTTCCAAAAATAATTAAAAAGGTCATTATCTTGAACAGAAACGAGTTGCCGCCTCTGAGGATAGGTGAGAAGACGGCCCGGGTTCCGATAATCCAGGGCGGGATGAGCGTCGGGGTTTCCCTGGCGGGTCTGGCGAAAGCCGTGGCCGATGCCGGAGGTATAGGGATCATCGGGACGGCGGGAATAGGTTCCATGGAACCCGATGTCCATTCTGATTACGCAACGGCGAACAAGAGAGGACTGCAGCGGGAGATAAGGATAGCGAGAAGGAACACCAACGGGCTCATCGGTGTCAATATAATGATGGCCCTTTCGGATTACGATGCCATGATGAGGATATCCATCGACGAGGGTGTTGATTTCATCTTCATCGGAGCAGGACTCCTGCTCAGGCTTCCTGAGATGGTGAAGATTGAGGATATCAGGTCATCGAAGACCAAGATCGTCCCGATAATATCCTCGCCCAAAGGTGTCAGCGTGATGTTCAAGTACTGGTCCAGGTTCTACGATCACGTTCCCGACGCAGTTGTGGTGGAAGGACCCATGGCAGGGGGCCACCTGGGGTTCACAACGGAGATGCTGGACGACCCCGCCTACGCACTGGAGAACCTCGTCCCCCAGGTGATAGAGGAGGTAAACCCCTACAGGGAGCGTTACAGCAAGAGCATCCCTGTGATCGCTGCAGGTGGGATCTACACAGGAGCGGACATCAAGAAGTATCTTGATATGGGAGCCGAAGGCGTCCAGATGGCCACAAGGTTCGTGGCGACGCATGAATGCGACGCTTCCATCAAGTTCAAGCAGATGTACATCGACTGCAGGAAGGAGGACATTACGATTATCCAGAGCCCCGTGGGAATGCCCGGGAGGGCGCTGAGGAACGATTTCCTTGATGCGGTCTCCAAGGGGGAGAAGATGCCGTTCAGCTGCAACTGGAAATGTTTGAGGACCTGTGATTACAGGACATCCCCTTACTGCATCGCAATGGCTCTGGTCTCCGCGAAGGAGGGGAGGCTTGACAGGGGGTTCGCCTTCGCGGGAGCGAACGCTTACAGGGTGGACAGGCTCTACACTGTCCAGGAACTAATCGACATCCTTGCCGCTGAATACAGTGAAGCTGTCGGATGAACAGGCTTTCGGAAAGCGGTCGGTATGATCTATTTCTCTTACAAGGTAAAAAATTAGGGAAATGATCATTTCGAGGGGTCCATGACCCTGCCCATGAACAGGATGAGCCCAGTCTCCCTGTCCTGAATAACGTACATGAAGGGTCTGTCCGCATCGAAGGACATGGCAGCCCCGCAATCCGCGGTGAAAGCCGTTGCAGCTGCAGCGGTCGTTCCCTTCTCGTCGACCTTGATATACGCTTTATGATAGCCCTCTCCAATGAAAAGCGAGGCATCATCTATAATACCAGAGAGATCCGCTTCGACGGGATCGAACGCTTTCACAATACCGAGATCCCCAAGCTTCTCCTCGAGGGGGAACTCCGTCTCGAACTCCCACTTAGGCAGGCTTAGGGGCATCTCGGCTGGTTCGAGACCCTGATTTATCCCCTGAAGTCTCTCAGCTGACATACTTTTCTCAAGGTCGAATATCTTTTCCGGGGTTGCCGGATCCCAATGTTCTCCGTCCATCGGCAGCATGAGGAGCATGGATAGGGACCTTCCCTTGTACGTCAGCTCCAGGGCATGGACCTCGTTGTCCATGTACTCGGGGAACTCGACGGTTTCCCTGAGGTCCTCCGGGTCCAGGTACATCATCGGGACTGAAACGGTCCCATTGTCCAAGGTATAGAAGGTCCCGTCCCTCGTATCATCCTTATCAAAGGCCGTTTCCCACTCTCCCGAGAAATATATCGCATTCACGATGGCCATGACGGTTGAGGGGTCCAGTGCGTCGGGTGGCAGAAGGTCCTTGATCTTTCCCCTGGTCTGTTCCTCGACCCAATCATTGATCTCCTGTCTGGACCCTTCCGGATCTCCGCTGATGTCCTTGCTCTCGATATCCGCGAAGTAGTAGTCGTTCACATTCCCCGCAAAATCGTCCTTGACGGTCATGCCCTCCTGTGACCATAGCTTGTTGGCAAGGCTCACCTCCACTCGCCCTTTCCTGTCGTTTAGATCGTTCTGGACCGCTGCGAAGGACCCTTTCCTGGTCTGATTGTCGTCGATGAAGTGCAGGGCCTCCTTCAATTCCTCCCATGTTCCGCCCTGTGCCCCCTCACAGACCATGGAAAGGGCTATGTATATGCTGAAAGGGGAGAACACTATGTTCTCCGTGCTGTTGCGGGCAAGTTCCATGTACAGCTCGAAGGCGAACTGGTTGTGGGCCAGTACAACCTTCTCCATCCCATCATCCGTGGACCCGAGCTCTATGAGGTCCTTGTCGCTGATGTTCAGAGGATAGAGGGGCTCCCAGTCGTGAATGAACAGGAGATAGAAACCAAGGGATCCAAGCAGGATGATAACAACGGCAACCGAAGCTATGATGATCGTTGTCCTTCTCTCCATCATATCTCACCTCTATCGTAAAATACCCAATTCAGGATTGACCGGTTATCAAAGCTTTATCTACATTTAGATATTGGACATAAAATGAAATCATGTTCCGGTCTATCCCACGAACTTCGGTCTCTTCGAGACCATTACAGGCATTCCGAGGGTGTCCCATGGCATGTCCCGCTGCCTGCCGGAAAGCTCGGCGGAAAGTGCCTCCAGGGACATCTCCACCTGCGGTTTCCCGGCCTCCCTCTTCCTGATGGTGAGTAAGCCGGAGCCCGCCTCCTTCTCGCCGATGACGGCGATGTAAGGGACCCACTCCTTCTCCGCGTCCCGTATCTTCCTTCCCACCGTCCTGTCGGAGTCCTCTATATCGACCCTGACCCCGGAAAGCTTACCGACGAGCTCCTGGCACAGTCCGATAAATTCCTCCGAGACCGGTATCAACCTCAACTGAGTGGGAGAGAGCCAGTAAGGCAGGGACGCCGGTTCTCCCTTCAGGGAATTAAGATGCGCTTTCTCGAGGAGGGCATAGATCTTCCTCTCGATGGCCCCTGAAGGGGAAAGATGCAGTATGAACGGATGCCGGGGGTTCCCCTCCGGGTCCGTGTAGGTAATGTCGTAGCGCTCTCCGTTCTCGATATCTATCTGGTCGGTGGTGAGTGCGGATGCCTTGCCCATGGCATCCACGAAGTTGAACTCATACTTGAGCAGGAAATAGAAGAAGCGCTCCCTCCACATCTCCAGGACCACGGGCTGGCCGTACTCCCTTGCCATGTTGTGAACGAACTCCTTGTTCTCCTCGTAAAAGTCCCTTGTGACACGTATTGCCATCTGCAGGTCCTGAGGCATACTGAAACCTGTCCCTGAGAGGATGCTCCTTGCCAGGTCGAAGCGGACCATCATCTCCTCTTTGGCCTGGTCCATACCGGCGCAGAGTGCATGGCAGTCCGGCATGGTGAAGGCCCTCAATCTCCTCAGCCCGGAGAGTTCTCCCCTCTGCTCGACCCTGAAGCTGTATCTTGTAAGCTCGTACAATCTCAAGGGCATCTGCTTGTATGATATCGTTGCGTCATGCGCCATCAGGAACTGTCCGAAACATGCGGCGAACCGCAAGAACACCCTCTTATCCGGTGTATCTATGGTGTACTGTCTGGCAGGGAACCTGTGCATGTATGATTTCAGGGAAGGGTGCTCGAGGTCGTACATTATCGGACTCTCTATCTCCATCCCGCCGTAATCCTTCACCCTTCTGGTAACGTATCTCTCCAGAAGCGATTTGACTAGTCTTCCCTTTGGATAGAAGCGGAGGTTCCCGGGGTCCGAGCCGGGCTCGTAATCTGCAAGCTCGAGGGCTCTCATGGACCTGACATGGGGAGGCTCTTCCGTAACTGCCCTGGATTTCGAGATCTCGTAGTGAAGGAATTTCTCCAGGTTCTCGTTCCCTGACAGGTCGTAGCCTTCTATAATCCCGTTCACTTCCTTTACCGGGTGCAGACCGCCCTGGAGGTCCAGGACGAACCACTCCGACCTTGTCTCCTTCTCGGCCTTCAAGGCCTTTGATTCCTCCACCTTCTTCTTCCCCTCGACCCAAGGTCGGACCTCCCTCGACAGCTCGGATAGAGGATGCCCCTTGCATCTGATGTCGAAGGCCTTGTACCATCCGAAGGGCGACCTCTTCACCTCGAAACCGTCTTCAATGACCCTTCGCTCCAATCCCTTGAGCACCTCCACGGCATCGATAGGTTGTCCGAGGTCGGAGCTGAGGTGCGCGTAGGGGTAGATCATTATCCTTTCTGTCTTGACGCTCCGGGCGGTTTCCTTTATGATGGATGCTGTCCTATCAAGGACCTCCTCCATGAACTCGCGGTCCCTGGACTCCACTGTGCAGAATACGGTGAGACATTCTTCCATTCTGTACTCTTTCATGTCCGTATCCTCGGCCAGGTTCTTTATGGCCTTGGTCACGTTGTATTCCATGTGGTCTGAGTGGATAAGGAGGACCTTCATGCCAAACCCCATTGAAGTCAAGGATAAAATCTACTTAACTCTATCGAAGATGTACAGCATCAATTGAGCATGAACGTCTCGCAGTATCTTCTTCCGACCTCGATGAGGAACTCGGCCGGGACGACCTGCCCTTCACCGTACCTCTTCTGGGCAAGGGTATAAAGCGAGAGGGGTTCCGAGATGTCCATTCCCTCCTCCTTCTTCTTGTATATCTCGAACTTGACCTTGTTGAGATCGTTCTCGACGCTCTCTTTCTTGTCCTCGGTGGTGATCACATCGGCAAATCTGGATTCGAGGGTCCTGTAATGCTCCAGGGCATTATGATAGTTGCCCAGCTCCTCCATCTTCCTGAGGATGGGTATCTGTTTTCTCTTGATATAATATACCCTCGGCTCTTCCTTGTGGCGGTCCATGACCACCTCGAGAGAATCCCTGTATATGTTCATGAACTCCTTGAAATATTCGACCTTCTCCATGCTTATCTTCTTCATGAGGTCGATGGTACTCTCCATGAGGTCGATGCCCTCCTGATGCTTACCCTCCCTGATCAAGGTACGCGCCTTTCTCAGGTTCCGGTCGTGGTCCGTGGTATCTATCTTGAATGACCTGAGCTTGCCTGACAGTATGCGCCCTTCGACAACAGAACTTGTGATCCTCTTGGCCCTTTCCACCTTGACCGTCCTCAGTTTGCCCTTGATGGTGTCTATCAGTTCCTGACCTTTGGTCCTCAGATATTGTATATCCCCGTTGTTGGCCGTTTCCATGAGCTCGTCGTAGGCATTCTTGTAGGTATCCGGATCATCCAGTTCCACGACCCTGACCATCACTTCCTCCAGGCTTTCGAGGATGTTCTTGGAGATATTCTCTCTCTGGTTATCTTCGATAACATCAAGTTCATGCTCGATCTCGAGACCGATCACCAGTATGTCGTCGTACCTTTCCTCCTTGAAGTACTGGTGGACGAAATCGATCTTCTTCTTGAGATGGGAGAGATCGAACCCCGAGGACCTGAGCCGTTCCATCCTGTTGTTGAGTTTGATATTGAGCTCCCTTGCGGAGATGAACTTCTGGCTCTTTTCCCTTGTTTCCCTGGTGAGGTCCTTGATCCTAAGGAACGTCCTTTCAGCGTTCTGGAGATCATGCCGATCGAGGAGATGCTCCACCGATCTGATGGCATCTATCATGAGGTTGATCTCCGGTATCGGGATGTTGAGCTCCTTGAGGGAGTTGAGCTCCTTTTTCAGCTCCTCCACCTCCTTCCTCAGAGGTTCTGATGTGTCCCCCTTGGAGTCCAAAATCGTGTTCATCACTTTCTTTGCAAGGAGGGTCGCCTTTTCGAACTCATTGGTTAGGTATGCCTTCATAGCCCTGTCCAATGTTGTCCGAAGCTCCTCGATGTTATCAGGGTCCGAGGCTCCCCCTTCTCTGGAGTAATCCTCCAGCATCTCCTTTGTGCGGTAAAGATCGTTCTGTAGTCGGTTATCTATACCGTCGGCGATGTGGTTCTTCAGGGTTCCCAGTGCTTCCAGGGCGAGTCCGTACGATTTATGGAACCTCTTCTCCCTGTAAAGGTCCACCGATCTCAAATGCTGAACCTTTATCCGTTTCAGTTCATCATCTATCAGGTCCGAGGTCTCTATCAATTTCTCGAGTTGTTTGATCGCGGAGGATGCTTTCTTTTGCAGGCTCTCGATCTCGCCAACAAGTTCGGGTTCGAGCACCTCGGTCTCATCCTTTTCATCTATGGATGGGACATTGGCCTCCGTTTTTTCCTTTTTGAGATGGTCCAAGGGCAGTTCAACATCGAGAATATCGGCCAATGGGACGAAATCACTCTGGAAGTAATCGGAACCCCCTCCAATGCTGGCAGACAACATGAAGAGTTCCCGGGCCTTGTCAAGGTCCTCCTTTTCGATCTTCAACTTGATGAGTTTGAATATATTCTGAAGGACAGATATGACCTCTGTCCCGTAGGTGTCCAGGAATTCACCCTTATGATCGAACCCGATCTCGCCCTTCTTGATCTGGTCGTAAGGGCTATCTGTTGGGAGGTAGATATGCCCGAAACCAGGGTCCTCTTTGATAGGGAATACCTTCTCTCCTTCGGGAACCGGGGTCGGCTTAACAACGGGTCCTTTTTTCCGGTCCGTTCTTGAAACCTTTTTTTCCGGACCCTCCGTGGTCTGACCGATGTCGATCTCCTCTTCATCATGTTTGTAGATGAGGCTCTCGATGGAGGCCTTCTCGAACTTTTCTATCCTGTCAACGGAATCTACAACGGAACCGACCCTCTCCTCGAAGGATTCCAGATCGTTATCGAGCTCCTTCTCAAGGTCACCTGCATCCACGATCTTCTTCATGAGCTTCTCGAAGAGGTCCTTCTCGTCCTCATCGAAGGCCTCGATGGGTTCGGTGGCCATTTCGCCCTTCTCGAACACGGCTTCTTCTTCCTCCGGTGTGACCTTTTCCTGTTCCTTGCTTCTTTCCTCTTTGGTCAATCCGCTCACCTGCCGATGTAAAAGAAAAGTGCCCCCAACCCATGTTCTTTACAAGGGTTATATTCTTTTCCTTATTAATGTTGATTTCTTCGAACTAACCCTTATTATCGATCTTCGGACCGGCTAGAACGAGGTTCTTCAGCATCTTCGGATCGACATGAACGACCTTTCTTGTGATCCGACCGATCTCCTTCCCTCTCTCGAAAAGGGTTATCTCACCACTGTGGGAAAGGGATACGGCGATGGTCTTGGTCCTTTCAGTGATGTACCTCGAAGCCCTGGACCTGGTACCTGTACCGTTCCGGTCGATGGGGTGTTTCCCCGGGTCTTCTTTACCGCAGTCCGTTTCTCCCCTGACCTGGATCATTCTCCCGGCATAGTGTGCAAAACCCCGATGGTCCAGAACGAATGCGCCATCAAGCTGACAGAAGGCTTCGAAGGTGGGCATCTGCTTCTCATCCAGGATGTTTATGTCCCTCCATCCCTTGAAGGGATTAATGATCATCTGGCTAGTATGCCTTCTTATACCTTCGATATCACCGATCAGGAAGATCGCGCCGACCGGTTTACCTTCATATCCTTTCAACGACAGACCGATCAATATGTCAAGTGTCCGTCGAAGAACCCTCTTCTTGCTCACCTGACCGGACATGACCCTGTTGATGATATGATCAATGTCCCCCTCCATGCACAGCATCTGGATGGCCCTCTCCTCAACCTCTCCCGCCTCGGGTGGTATATCCGTCTTATCCTCTAAGGCTGCCTGCATGCTCAACCCCCCTGATAGATAGGGACCATGATAAAGAGCGGGGACGGGAGCCGTTCCCCGGAATGGCTCCCGTTTTCCACCCCCACTCGTTCATATATCCTCATCTTCGAGGACGAGGTCCATATCGGCCCGTTCTTCCGGGTTGTACCGGGTGCTTGCGGCTGGAAGGCCTCCAAGGTCGATCCCTCTGATGAGATGATCCTCGACTATCAGCTCCTTGGCACGAGAAACTGCATTGTCGTACTCCTGTTTGAGGTAAACGTCAAAAGCATTGTGGAACGCGTCCTCTCTGTTCTTCACAACGCCTAACCCCCTTAGTTTGTTGATCGCCCTTATCTCTTGAGGAGTCATCTCGAACCTTATGACCCACTGGTTGTCTTCCTTCCGTCCCCCGATGTAACTGATGACTGCTTTTCTGATATAGCTGCTGAGCGCAAGACCCTCGGAATCCGCTTTTTCCTGGATCCTTTCGAGGAGCTTTGGCTCGATCTTCATGGTTATCTTGCTGGTCATCTTTGGCATGGCTTCACCTTTGGTCAGCCGGTCTTGGAGACGGGCCGTTGGACCCCCACAGTGCATCCCATATTCCGGACATCATCATTGGTATGACAATGTCTGACCCTTACAACCCTTCTAACATAGATAAATATTGCCCTTCCCCTTATATATGGGGTCACTGAATGTATTTTTAGTACTATAAGGTCGGACAAAAACTAGATCAATAGAGGGGGCTGATCGGGACGGCCTCACCTTTTAATGAAGAGATGATATTTTATGGATGGATCCTCCATCTCCTCGATTATCCTCTTCGTGATGAGCTTCTCCGGCTGATGGATCGTATTGATCCTTTCCGTCAGATCATTGAAGCTCGCAAAGGGTCGATTCTTCCTCTCATTGATGATATGCCACATGGTCTTCTTCCCGAGTCCCGGGATAAGCTCCAGCATGTGTTGTCTGGTGGTGATCGCCTGGGCTTCGTTGAAGAACTTGATGAAACGCTCCTCGTTCAATTTTATGATCTCCTCAAGAATGAACGAAAGCTCCGACTGCGCAGCAGCGGTGAGGTCCGAATAATTTATCCTTCTCTTCACATGCTGTATCTTGTGGCGGTCGTCCATTTCCTTCCCGATGTAGACCTTTTCACCGATGTTCATCATCACACCGGGCCTGGGTGAGAGCTCCAGGAGTTTGAACTCGAACTCTCCCAGACCGTATGCAATGGCTTCTCTCTTGAAGGTCTTTCTATCGGGGTGACCCTGAGGCAGATAGTCCAGAATGTAAGCGTAGTCCTCCAAGGTCATTCCTCCGATCTATTGGATGTTCAATTCACGTGCGAATCTATAATATCCAATATCTGTTTTAATTCTTCCGGAGTGAGAGTGAACCTATCCTTCGCAAAAACAACCCTGAGCTCGGTCTCGTCACGAGGCATGATCTCGGCGATCTTGTAAGCATGGACCTCGTTCAATCTGTCGATCTTCAAAAGCTCCTCTATCATAAGGGATGCTTTTTCCTTTTGTATCCTCTGGAAATTGTTCACATGCTCGATGGTGGCTCTCTTTTCAAAGCTCAATTCCTCAAGAGGGTCCGATGCCTCGGCCGTGGGGTCCCCTGTAACTTCCGCGGGACGATTATAGCGCGGGGTGAGGCCATCATCCTCGGGGCCAGTATAGATGACACTGGGTTTTTCCAGAGCCTCATCCATCACGATCTTGACCTCGGAATGGGTCAGCAGTTTCTCGTTCTCATCAACGGATGTCATTTTCATGCCTCATATATATGATATTTCAAACCCAGATGGCAGGATTTCGGTATAGTAGGCAGGTCATTATTAAATCCTTTGCCGGTTGAACCATCCTTCGGATGGGATCATGGTCCCGGTCTCAACGGATCTTCCTGAGGTGCTCGGGTCTTATCACAAGGTCCTTGTGCGATCTTTCCAGGTCAACCCTGACGACGAATGCGTCTCCCCTTCTATCGATCACGGTTCCGACATGGCCCTGGAACCTTCTGTGAGGCTGGCCTTTCTGGCTCGAGGGTTCTATGACGATATTTGCCCTCTCCCCTATCTCGAACTCCTTGACAAAGCTCGTCACAGGGGGTATGCCCCTGTCCCTTGGTCTCTTCTTCAGAATATTCCGGGTCTTGACCATCGTTCCCTTGGATCTCTTTACCATCTTGTTCACCCCTGGACGTTCCTGGACCGTTCATCATCCAGCACATCCGTGACATCAAGGGTTTCAACCCTCACGTTCCGGCCGATCAGAGATGCGAGAGAGGGAACGGTCCTTCCCTCGTCCCCATGGAGGAGCTCCTTGATATACATGCCTCCATCCGTCAGAAGGTCGACGATCGCAACACCGTTCCCTTCAAAGGTTACGGAAGCCTCGTGTATCCTTCGAACCCGTATCTTGTCAGCCCTGCGGTGCGAAACCCGCCACGGGGTCCTCTGATTGATGGGACTTTGGGCAAGTAAAGAGATATTGTATTTAAGGGTTTCCTCATCCACGCCCCCTTCGATGACGATTCTGGCCCTGTACCTCTTGAGAGATGTACCTTCCTTCACGAAAGGGACCTCGTTCCTTGACGATGGGGCAAGTTCGGTCACTTCCACCATTCCCGCACCGTTCTTATTTATCATATCGGTCAGCACTTCCATGTCCGGATGCCTTTTCCTTGGCGAAGGGATCTCGAGCACGAATGGTCTTCCCCGGCCAAGCGTCCTCACATCTATATCTTCCCTCCCCATCCCATGGAGCTTGAAGTCCGCTCCGTCGAGGGCTTCTTTAACAGGTGTCCCGATGAGCTCCTCGACCGAGGTCTCGTACATCTTCCCCTTCCCACCGCATCTTTCGCAACCTTTGCCATCGCATCTGGTGCATGTCCATCTGGTCTGCGGGATCCCCCTCACCTTTTTTATGTACCTGCCTTTGATGAAAACAGGTTTTATCGTCACATCCACCGTCTGGAACAACGGGTCCACCAGAAACGTCACGTCAGGGCTGTCCCTGTCGAAGGTCTTATCCGGGTCCAGCTCGGAATAGGCTTTTCCGATCTCTCGGTTCAACTCTTCCTTGAGGGGTTCTGCTGAGGATGGTTCGGTCGCCTTCCAGAGGGTCCTCTCTCTTTCGAGGGATCCCGGGTCCATCCTGCATCCGATCAGGAATGTGGAGAATTCCTGTTGTTTGGACGCGGCAAGGACCGAGGTGGCCATCCGATCAATTGTATCGAACATGTCATGGCACAACCAGCATCCTTCATGAGGACCTTCCAATTCAGGATGCCCCCTCATCGAAGGGGTCACAGTTGTAATCCATCCTTCTTCTTCTTCAGGGAGATGCTCCTTTTTTTCAATGACCTTTTTCGATCGGTGCACTGGCAGGCGGTCCGAGAAGGGTAGCTCCATATCGGCGTTCTCTTCGGTCAGCAGTTCTTGCGACATGGCTAGCATGGTCCTCACAGAGCTGCCTCTTTCCCTATTCGATAGACCGAAACCACAACGGCCGAACAATCGTCCAAGACATCTGTCGCATAGCTCGGATCGAAGTGCAACGAAGGCGGTCCGAAATATCTCGTTTCCGTTCTTGTAAAGCCAGGATGGGTCATCCATCTTTAGAACACCTTCAGGACCAGGGAAGGGTAATACCAATATAATCCTTGCTTTGGGTTCATAACACGAACAATGTGAGGAATCCCATCTGCATACCCATGAGCATCAGGTACATCTGCTTCCATGCCGGCGAGTTCTCGAAATGCTCGTCCTCCCGGTCCCCTTCCTTGTATATCAGATATATCACGAATCCGGACCATACCATGAATACAACGGCCATGACCAGAGAGTATTTGGGCAGGAGGTCGAGGTACCAGTAGATTCCCATCATGATGAAAGGTAGGATGAAGAACGGGGAGGAGAGTGCTATCGCTTTCCTCTTCCCGTAATGGACCGGAAGGGTCCTGATCCCGAATCTTGCATCTCCTGGAACATCGGTCAGGTCCTTGGTTGTCGTAGAGCCTACAAGGAACACCGCCATTATGGAACCGATCACCCATGGAAGGGGATCAGTGATACTCCCAGTGATCGACCAGGCGGCAACGATCCCGAGCATCCCTCGAGGCAGGGCGACAGATATATTCGAGATCCACAGTCGCTTCTTGAAACGTAAGGGCGGCACGGAATAGGATATCGTGAACAGTATAAGGACAACAACCATCAGAAGGAAGTACCTGTTCACCATGGCGGCGCGCCATAAAGCTATACCGTACAGGACCACGGATATCCATATTCCTTCACGAGGGGTCACGACACCCATTGGGATCGGCCGGTAAGCCTTGTTGATGATATCTATATCCCGGTCATACACTTGATTGAGCGTATTGGATGCCGCATTCAGGAACACCAGTGAGGTGATCCCTGATATCATTGTGAAAAAGGGAAGACCGGGTATGTAAAGAAAAGGCCATTCAGCAGAGAAGAAAGGTCTTGAAAGGTCACCTTGGACCAGTAATGCCATTAACGACCCGGTAATGGCACCAAGCGCCGGTGCGAGGAGCGTGAAAGGTCTTACCAGGTCTATGAAAGCCCTGAACCGTCTTGGGGTATATTCCGCCTTGTTCAGGGGGTCCTTCATGAAGAGCTTGGCGCACAAGAGCTTTCCCTATGTGGTCAGGTTGTCGTTGAATATAAGTTTTATCGACCAAAGGCGATAAATGATATTGCAACCCGGCTCGGTAGCTCCCCAAAAGAAAAAAAATAGTAAAAGACCTTTCAAAGGAAATATGGTCATAACATACGACCATGAGGGCATTCTTTACAGGGAATGTGAGGGGGTCTATCCCGTAAGGGAGGATACACTGTCGCTCATCCCATCGATAAAGCGCATCGTTAGCGGGTCAAGTGGGAAAATGCTGGATATGGGATGCGGGACGGGACTTGCCACACTTGTGGCGTCATCGAGCGGATGGGATGTCGTTTCCGTCGATAGAGAACCAAAAGCGTTGTGGCTGACAAGGAAGAACCTGAAGCTCAACGGTCTGAGAGGAGAGCAGTACCTCAGCGACCTCTTCCAGGGCCTTCCAGGGAGGTTCGCTCATTCTTTCGATCTGATGGTGTTCAATCCCCCTTATCTAAAGGCGCTCCCGGGTCCAATGTCCAGGAGGGAAGATATGGCACTGGGTGGAGGATCTGAGGGATGGGAGGTCTCTGCAAGGTTCCTTCGGGGTTGCGGGAATTTTCTGGTAAATGGAGGATCGGTACTGCTTCTTTCCTGCAGGGGATGGTCAATATCCCGGACCATGGAAGATATGTCCCTTGGGATCTCACGCGATAGGTCCGAGGTCCGGGATATCGATGGTGAGGTCATGGAGATATTAAGTCTCTCATCCAAGCGATGATCCCGCATTCTTGATAATCCTTATATCATAGAGAGGTCAATCAGACAAATAGGTAGCTTCATGAGGGTCATCAAACTTGGCGGGTCGATGATAACATACAAATCATCCGATGCGAGACCCCCGTATCGATGGAAAGAAACGGACCTTACCTACAGGGTCAAGGAGAATGCGGTAAGGGCAACGGCCTTACAGCTCCGTCCTTATCTGGCCGAAGGGGTCATACTTATACATGGAGGAGGGACCCACGGTCACAGGACCGTGAGAAGGTGGTCGGTCGGTGCGGTGAAGGGGAGTGAGCAGAGGAGGATCTGGGAGGTGAAGTGGAGGATGCTACAGCTAACGGCTGCCATTGTAAAGTTGCTTGGTGAGAATGGTTTACCGGCCGTATCGGTCTCACCTTCGGATGTCATCAGGATGTCCGGGAGTGCCATAGACTCCTTCGAGACCGGTCCCATATCGGACATCCTGAGGATCGGATGCGTACCGGTACTCAGGGGAGATCTCGCTCCGGGAGATGATGGAAGCTGGTCAGTGGTTTCGGGCGATGAGATCATGATCGAGCTCATCAGGAAGGGTAATGAGGGTTCAATACCGAGAGTGGACCAGGCGGTAATGTGCCTGGATGTTGACGGTTTCTACAGGAATTATGGTGGGAAGGACCAGGAGCTCATCCGGGAGATCGGGCCCAATGATTTTCACAATTCTCTCCCCGTCTGGATGGCGGGTATCAACGGAAACAATGATACGCATGATGTTACCGGTGGGATACTGAGGAAGGTCCGATCATGCCACCGGATCGCAGCCCAGGAATGCGATGTGTGGTTGGTTGGAGACCCGCTGGAGGGATCGATCGAGCTTGCCCTCTCGGGAAAAGGGTCAGGAACATTGTTCAGAGCGTTTGACGGGGATGCAGGATGCAGGGATGGTGGTTGCATGGTCCGGGAGGTTGATGGAGAATGACGATAGATGGAAGGAAGAACGATCATATAGACATCTGTCTGAGTGAAAGGGTAAGGGTATCAAAGGACCATTGGGATGAAGTTCATCTTGTTCATCAGGCGATCCCATCCTGCGATCTGGAGGATATCGATCTCGCGGTGGACTTCCTGGGGAAGGAGCTGTCCGCTCCGTTGATCATCTCCGCCATGACAGGAGGCAGTGATCAAGCCCAGGAGTACAACCGTATCCTCGCCCGGGCGGCGGAGGAGTTCGGGATCGGTCTAGGGGTCGGTTCTCAGAGGGCCGGTCTGGAAAAAGCGTCTCTTGAAGGTTCCTATTCCGTGATCAAGGAGTTCAATGTACCGCTTGTCCTGGGGAACCTGGGTGCACCCCAGTTCTCCGACAGTAGAGGGAAAGGTATCTCCAGATACTCCCTCGAGGATGTCGCAAGGGCGCTTCAGATGATAAACGGAGATGCGATATGCCTCCATCTGAACTATCTTCAGGAGGTAGTGCAACCAGAGGGAGAGACCCATATTTGCGGGTTCCTTGACAACCTTGGTGACCTGACGAAGGAGGTCAAGGTCGTGGCCAAGGAAACGGGAGCGGGAATATCACGAAAAGCCGCCCTTTCCCTGAAAGAAGCAGGAGTGGCTGCCATAGATGTAGGAGGCGCATCCGGTACATCATTTTCCGCTGTCGAATCCTACAGGGACAGTGGTGGCTCTGGTAGAGCGAAGAGGATAGGGACCACTTACTGGGATTGGGGTATACCCACACCGGTCTCCCTCAAACTGGCGAATGTCGGGCTTCCTCTGATCGCTACCGGGGGATTGAGGAATGGTCAGGATGTCGTGAAGGCGATATCTCTTGGGGCCGATATTGGCGGCATGGCCTGGCCTCTTCTCTCTGCTGCATCAAAGGGGTTTGCTGAACTGAAGCGCGAGATATCTTTCATCATCGAGGAGATCCGGATAGGCCTATTCCTCACCGGATGTCGGTCCGCCGCCGACATTGTCAGACCGGAAAGTGTGATCACCGGACACACCGGGGAATACCTGGAATTCCTGTCGAGATATTGAATTTCGTGTATGAACGTTTATTTTATACGTTGTAGAATCTGAAGGAAACAATTAATAGACCGATGGGTAGATGAAGAATATGACCATTGAGGTCCGTTTAAGAACTTGATAAGGGATGCATCATGGGTTTTCTTGATTGGTTCAAGGGCGGTCGTAAGAATAAAAGATCGGATAGCCAGGCCTCCAAAGGATCCGAGAAGGTCCGAACCTCCGATGATTCCGGGTCCGATAGGTATGATGAAGTATTGCATGACCTCAAGAGGGAAAGGCTTTTAAACCTGGAACAGGAGAGGAAGATAAAGGAGATGGAGAGCAGGTTCGCCCGGATGCAGGAGAACTTCTCGGGGATGGTGGAAAAGCAGCAGATGGCGATAGAAAGACTGATGTCCGAGAGATCGTCCCCCCTCGAACAGTCTCTGGAGCATCCAGGGAAAGCGGACCAGATGAAGAGGAAAGCTCCGAACGTGGAAATAGTTGCAGCATTGTCGAACCCTATCCTCGAGGACAAGAATTTCGATAACTTCGTTGTGGACGAGGCTAACCGCTTCCCGTATCTGGCCGCCGAGGCAGTGGCGACCGGAAAAGGAAAAAGGTACAATCCGCTCTTCATCTACGGGAATGTCGGAGTCGGAAAGACCCACATCCTCCATGCGATCGCAAACAAGGTCCATGAGATCGAACCCGCCAAGACCATACTCTATTCATCCACCGAGAAGTTCACGGACGAGCTCCTGAAGGCCCTCGAGAGGGACGACCTTGAAGGTTTCAGGTCCCGTTATCGAAACATAGATGTTCTCCTTGTCGACGATATCCAGATGCTTTCTGGGAAGGAAGCGACCCAGACAGAGTTCTTTCACATGTTCAACCAGCTATACAATTCCGGTAAGCAGATAGTCCTGTGTTCGGACAGGCCACCTATTGATATAAGGGAGCTTGAAGGGAGATTGAGGTCCAGGTTCGAGGGGGGATTGATAATAGATATCAAGGTCCCGACCTTTGATGGAAGGAGGCAGGTCCTTCAGAACCTGTCGGCAAATGAGGGATATTCCTTCACCTCGGAGGTCCTGGACTATCTTGCCTTCTATCTCGATTCGAGCGTGAGGGAATTGGAAGGAGGTTTCAATCGTGTTACGGCGTATGCCGCCCTCATGAAGGAGCCCGTTACCGTATCTCTCGTCAGAAAGGTCCTGGAAGGGGTAATTCTGAAGAGGCCTCCCGGTCGGGAAATGACGGAGGATACGAAGGAAGAAAAAACCCAACCAACGGTTCTTTATCCCTCCAAGAGCCCATACTCGGATCGCGATCTTGAATTGGAGGAAGAAACGGACAAACTGGAACAAGAGCTTCTCTTTGAACTACAGAGGAATTACAACGGACAGGACCGGGGTTCTGAAAGCTGAACATGTTTTTTCCATTCCAAATCCATTAAATATCTGGCATTTGGATATCTCTGATGGGTATATTCCATGGAATACGGTATGGAGAAGGTTCACCTGGATCCCGGGAGATACCTCAAAACGGAGAATTACGAGCTGAAGAGAGCGCTTGCTTACATCATCGATCTGGTAGTGGTCCTCCTTGGCGTCGTTTTTGTAGCTCTGCTTCTCTCCGTTGACCTGTCCGGTTACAAGACATGGTTGATGGTACTGATCATTGCAGGGATATTCAACTGGTTGGTCAAATCTGTCATGGAGGGGATGAGGGGAGAATCCATCGGAAAGGGCATGATGGGTCTCAGAGTCATCGATGCATACGGACCTGTGACTTTAGGAGAGTCGCTTTTAAGGAACCTGTTCCAGATGGTTCCGGTAGTATTACCTCTTCTGGATTACGCTCTTGGGAATGCCGTCGCCAATGATGGAAGGCAAAAACTGTTCGACAGTATATCGGGGACCCTTGTCATAGAGGACATTCCGGAGATGACAGCAAGAAGAACAGCCTCCGTAAGGGATGGTAGAGCCAGACCCGAACCCCGGGAGAAGGTGGTCCTGGACCATAGAAAGACCAGGGTAGTGGGGTACTGTCCAAGATGCGGCCATCCCTATCGGGTCCTGCGCCCCGAAGACAGCTCGTTCTCGAATCTGTGGAACCATCGTTGCACATGGTGCAACTATCAGATCCCGGAAGGCCCAGAAGAGGGATAGCTGACAAATGATTAAGTAATCATCCCACATCTTGTCACTCATGTCGTTCGTGTGCGACAGATGCAAGAAGAGGCCACAGATATTCATCCGATACAGCGGGCAGCATCTCTGCGCCGATCATTTTCTCGACCTGATCAGACGGAGGGTCAGGAAAGAGGCAAGGTCCCAGAGGCTGCTCGATAGCCGAAAAAGGATTGCCGTCGCACTCTCCGGTGGAAAGGATTCCATCCTCACCCTTAAACTGGTCTCGGAAATGTTGCGATCTTGCAGGGGACGGGAGCTGGTGGCGATAACCATTGACGAGGGTATATCCGGTTATCGTCCCTCTTCCGTGGAGATATCCAGGAAAATAACAGGGGAGCTTGGGATACCATTGGAGCTGCGATCGTTCAGGGACCTGTACGGTGCCGACCTGGACAGGATGGTCGAGCTATCCGAGCTGGGTCCCTGTACGATATGCGGGATATTGAGGAGGCATGCCCTGAACCGTGCAGCTCGACTGGTTGACGCGGACGTTCTGGTGACCGGTCATAACCTTGATGATATGGCACAGACCGTCCTCATGAACGTGATGAGCGCCGATATGCACAGATTGGCAAGGATGGGGCCACACCAGGAAAGGATCCCCGGTCTTGTCCCGCGTTCGATGGTCCTTCGAACCACTCCCGAGACCGAGACCTACCTTGCTGCCTTGCTTCTCGGTCTTCCCGTACATGAACCAGAATGCCCCTATTCGGAGGTTGCACACCGAAGGGTGTTCCAGAACATATTGTTGGAGGCAGAACGAGAGACCCCTGGAACCAGGCACTCCCTTCTTCGGTTCCACGAGCAGATCACACCTTTGATCCATAGGGCCAACGTTGTTTTCGGAAAATGTCCGACATGTTCCGAATCGGTGGCGGAGAATGGTTCCGGTGTTCCATGCAAGGCCTGTCAGCTCCTCCAGGATATGGGGGTGAAATGATGAAGAAGAGGCACCTGGAAATGTCCATTTCCGAAATGAGGGATATCGAAGGACCAATAGCTTCTCTGGAGCAGTACAGGACCCCGGCATCCATGGTTGCGGACATCCTGTGGGATGCTCTGGATAGAGGCGATGTGGCAGGCAGGTCCATCCTGGAGCTTGGGTGTGGGGGGGCACCTTTCGCGTTGGGAGCGTTGATGCTTGGAGCCGATTCGGCAGTGGGGGTGGATATAGATCCCAGATGTTTGGAGATAGCCTGGAAGAACTTCGAAGGATGCGTAAAAGAGGGTTATCTCGACGGGAACACGGACCTCTGTCTCATGGAGGGAGATATCTCGGACCCTTCTTTATCGGTGCCAGGATCGGATACAGTGTTCATGAACCCACCGTTCGGTGCCCAGAACAGACATGCGGACAGGGATTTCATAAAGAAGGCATGTCATAGTAGCTCGGTCATCTACAGTATTCATAACGGTGGTACCGATAGGTTCGTCCGTTCCGAATATGGAAGGATGGGTGCATCTGATGTGGAGATGGTCAAGGCCATCATGGAACTACCCCATCGCTTCCATTTCCACCGGTCGGAGAAAGGGAAGGTCCCGGTCCTTCTTGTGAGGGCTTGTGTAAGGAGATAATGCTCATGTTTGCTTGCATACACCCTAAAATTAAATACCAATCACAGCCTTCGGTTGTTCGGGTGGAGTGAAATGCCTTCTTCCGAGTACGAAGCCAAAATGGCCAGGGGTGGAATGGCCTTCAATAACCAGGATTTCTTCAAGGCTCTGGAGGAATACAATGGAGCCGTGAAGGAGAACGAGAACGACGCTGATGCCTGGTTCAACAAGGCTGTGACACTTCAGAACCTTATGAGGGATGAGGAAGCTGTTGAAGCCTACAAACAGGCGATCAAACTGGAAAAGAAGAACATCAAAGCCTGGACCAATCTGGGGGCCGTTCTTGCCAAGATGCAGGAACCTAAGGATGCTATGAGGTGTCTTGATAAGGCCACCGATCTGGACGGTTCATGTGTGAATGCCTGGTTCAATAAGGGTATCCTTCTATCAAAATATGGACGTGTCAATGACGCGCTTGTCTGTTTCGATGCCGTTCTCAAGTTGGACCCCAGGGATACGGAGACCATGTACAACAAAGGGGTCATCCTGGAAGCACAGGGAAACAAGCCGGAAGCAGAGAACTGGTTCGAAAGAGCTCTCTCCGAAAAAGTGACGATCGACGAGGATTCTTACAAAAGATATTCGGTGGACGTGTTCTCGATGCACGACACCGACGAAGAAGGCAGGCTGATCTCCGACATCGAGTGGCTTGACAGAGGGTCCAAGTTCCAACTAGACAACGATATCGACAGGGCCATATTCTGCTTCAACAAGGCACTGGAGCTCAACCCGGAAAATCCCGATGCATGGTTTGCCTACGGGAATGCCATGCATCAGATAGGAAAGCTCGAGGAATCTCTGGAGTGTTTCAAGAGGTCGCTGCAGTTGCGTCCCAAGAAATCCGAGACCTGGTACAATATGGGAAATGTTTTCATGGACCTGAAAAAACTCCACAAGGCCATCGAATGCTTCGATAAATCCATTGCTTTGAATCCCCATAAATGGGATGCCCTGGCGAACAAGGGGGCCGCTCTGAAGAATCTCGGCAGGATAGAGGAAGCGATAGCGGTGTATGAAAAGGTCCTGGAGCACAATCCAAAGAACTCACTTGCATGGTTCAACCTCGGGAACTCCTATGATGCTGTTGGCAAGTTCAGAAAGGCCATACAGTGTTTCGACCGGGCCATTACCCTGGAACCGAACAATTTTGAATACTATTACAACAAGGGAGTTCTCCTTTACGAGAAGGGTAGATTGATCCGTGCCAAGGAAGCATTCGACAGGGCCCTGGCTTTGAACCCCAATTTCAGGGAGGCGGCCATGGCAAGGGATGACATCATTAAGGATATCAGAGGCGGTTAGCTGGGTCTGGAGATGTCAACTAAAAAATTCCGGTATTGATGCTTTCTTAAATGGATAGCGTTCCCTCTAGTACATTGTTCCATGGATGATTCTCTAATAAAGAACTGCTTGCTGACCGCGAAGGCGTACGGGTAATGAACCCATTTCAGGATCTGTTCAAATAAAGAAAAGTCTCCCCCCTCGACGAGGGGGGAGTGGCCTCCCTTTTTGCTACCTAGGTCAGGAATACAGGAGAATATTCCTGCAGGGAGGTGATTTTATCAGCATGATGCTTCGCCGGAGATCATCGTCCTTCTTCCATTGGTGGTAGTGCCGACATTTCCGAAGCAGGTTGTCCGGGTAGTGCCGGTCCCGTGGCGGCCCCTGTGACATGGG
>JAFGLL010000103.1 GCA_016928095.1 Thermoplasmatota archaeon | reverse complement strand
TCTCTTTTTTGTGATATTTTCTGCATTTACGGTGATTGGCGGGTCTATACCGGGCTCATCTACCTGCTCTTGATGTTCCCTCTTGGTGTGATCTATTTCACGTACATGGTGACGATGATCTCTCTAGGTATCGGCATGCTTGTGACCGTTCTGGGAATATTCATTCTGATCCTCTTCCTCCTGAGCAATTACGGTCTTTCGTGGTTGCACAGCAGGATGACCGAGGCCATGCTGGGTATCAGGATGCCCAGGAAACCCAGAAAACTCAGGGCTAAAGGCACCAGGTGGCAGAGGATCAAGGCAATGTTCAGGGACCCGAGGATGTACTCCTCTCTCCTTTACATGTTCCTCATGTTCCCCCTGGGGATCGTTTATTTCACGGTGTTCGTAACCCTCATTTCAACATCGATCGCTCTGATGATGTCACCTTTCACGATCCTGCTGTCGGAGGTCCTGAACGTACCTATAATGATGCCGGTCCCGCCGGAGGCAAGAGCAGTGCTGATCCCGCTTGCTGTGGTCCTGGGTTTCCTCTTGCTGACATGGACCCTGCATCTTTCCAGTATTTTTGCAAACCTGCATGGGAAATTGACCAGAGGGCTGCTGCTGAAAAGATGATCGACAGTTGTGGGATCGATGAACGGTGAGATGATGAACGAGCATGGAGTATAGCACCGGAAGTGTCCCTTGTCGTCGTTTTCCTTTATTTATTAATAATACAGCTTGGATATACCGTTACCATCAAGTTATATATTTTTCAATCGGCCTCTACAATGATGAACAGCCAATGAAGTGAAGCCAGTTAATTGTCAGTGAGGAGAAAGGGGGCCGATATTCGGATCGGATCGATCAACGATCATTAGATCATTGACCTAAAGACCTGATATCGTTGATTTTTCTTGAAAGCTTATGGACCGGGACCACAATGACATCCCTGATGCCTGCTCGGAGGTACATTGCCATTGCATGTTTCTCATCGATCCGACGTGAAGAGGTCCAAGATACGTTCTACAAATGCACCATAACCTATTAAATGGACAGGGAGGGATGTCATTCAAGGAATAGAGGAGAGCTTAGTTATTTACAGATCAAAAAAATATTATTTTTTCAGAGCATGTTAGATGTTTGTTCGAGAACCTTTAAATAGTTTTTAAAGCAAGTAACATTATCAAGGCAAGGCGCCGTAATAATGTGAAACTCGGTAATTACCTTCCGTTCTATTTATGATTAATATAACATAATTCTATTTTTCATAGAAATATAAAGAAAAGTGTTTGAAAAATGCACTACAAACCTTAAATATCTACGGTGGGAATATGTTTCACATAGAACACCTGGAGGTGAAAAGAAATGAAGACAACTGCATTCATACTCGGCATCCTTGTGGGGATCACTGCCATAGCAGGGATGTCGGTAGCGCTGAATCCTCTGAACGGTGATGATTGGGAGTTCGATCCCGACGGGGACGGCCTCAACAACAGGGATGAATTCCTTGCGGGATCTGATCCGAACAACTGGGACACGGACGGTGATTCGATGCCAGACGGCTGGGAGGTCGAGAACTCCCTCGATCCGGCGGACCCGTCCGATGCGACCATGGACAATGATTACTTCGGAGGAGAGGAGTACTCATCTTATACACAGGTGGAGCCTCCCTACGATAATCTTGCAGAATATTTCAGGCTGTACGGGGTGAATACCGAAACCGGTGAGAATATCTACATCCCCACCGACCCGAACAACCCGGACACCGATGGTGACGGGATCTTCGACCCTGATGACGCCTGGCCCTGGGATTATATTCCCGGAAATGTTCCGGGAACTTCCGGAAATCCGGTCCCTCCGGCACCGAATCCTGGCCCGCCGATGCCCCCTCCACCGGACACTGATGGTGACGGTCTCGATGACGAGTACGAGATGTCGATCGGGACCGATTACATGAACCCGGACACCGACGGCGACGGACTGCTCGATCCAATGGAACTTGCCCTCGGTCAGGACCCCAACGACTGGGACACGGATAACGACCTCCTGATCGACGGTGTCGAGATGGGATCGGGATACTCGACGGACGGCCATCTTGAGGACACCGACAACGACGGAACGAACGATGACCATGGGATACCTGTTCCCCCGAGCCTACCAAAAGAACCCGGCCCGCCGATGCCCCCACCACCGGATACCGACGGTGACGGTCTGGACGATGAGTACGAAATGTCTATCGGGACCGATTACATGAACCCGGACACCGACGGTGACGGACTGCTCGATCCGATGGAACTGAGCCTTGGGATGGATCCCAACGACTGGGACACGGATAACGATCTCCTGATCGACGGTGTCGAGATGGGTTCTGGGTACTCGACGGACGGCCATCTTGAGGACACCGACAACGACGGCATCGCCTGAAAATGGAACATAAGAACAAAGCCTTCGGGGCTCGCCCTTCAAGCGTGCCCCATCATCCTTTTTCGATATCGATGACCACGATCTCCGAGGGAGCCCCGACCCTCATAGGGGGACCCCAGGAGCCCGTTCCGATGCAGACGTACATGTAGGAATCCGATACCCTGTTCAATCCCCTGTCTCCTTCCCTGTAGATCCTTTTCGTCAGCATGCCGCCGGGCCACATCTGTCCGGAATGCGTATGGCCAGAAAGCATCAACCCCACTCCCATCTCCGCTGACTTCCTGAAGTGAAGGGGTTGATGGTTCACCAGGATGATAGGTGACCCCGGAGGTATGCCGGAAACGAGTTCCTCTATCTTTTTAGCGTAAACATCCATGCTCTCGAACGAGGAAGGGTCGTCCACTCCAAGGACCCATACACCCGTCCCTCTGTCGATGACGGACCTGTTATCAAGGAGCGTGTAGCCGAGATCATCGGTGAGGAACCTCTTGGATGCCTCGAACCCGTGGTAGTACTCGTGGTTGCCAACGACAGCATAGGAAGGAGCAAGGGATGCGATCTCCCGCAGGAGCGGGACCGCATACCCGAGAAATCTCGGGTTCGTATCAAGAAGGTCGCCGGCGGAAACGATCATGTCCGGCCTCTCCCTCCTTAAGACCTTTTTAATCCTTTTCAGCCTGTGCTTTCCGACAAGAAGCCCCACATGAACATCGGATATCAGAACGATCCGAAACTTCTTCCCACGAAAATTCTTGAGAGTGACCCGCACCCTCTTCGTCAACAGGAACCTTCCCTCGACAAGCCCCCAGAGGACGGGCACCGCTACCCCCCCGATGATGAAGACCCTGAGCGCCCAGAGGAACCACCCGGCGCTTCTGACAAGCCCGGTCGCGGCTCCGGCACCGAGCAGGATCCCCCCTGCAACAGCTGTCATGAACATGTAGAAGAAGGCCCCCATCATGATGGAGGATATCAGATAGAATGGCCTCAACCATCTCCTGTGATACATGAAGGATACTATCTCCGACCCCAGGACATAGACCGAACATCCGATCATTACAGCGAAGTACGGCCAGTGTATGCCAGTGTTCGATGAGAAGGCAAGGGAATAAACCGCAGCGATCCCGGCAGATGCTATAAATATGATCATGGACACTATTGATAAGAACAGGAGCATATCATATCCGGAACGCTTCCTCTCGGCAGGACCCGCCTTTGCCTCATCTTTATTGTCCTTCATGGTCGGTGCGAGTAACGTGATATTGATATTTGCCATTTACACCAAAAACGTCACAGGTGAAGTTCCTTTTTACCACTGGACAGCAATACGACCCTTGACCTTGGATCGCTGCCGGCTATCCCGTAGCCTGTCAGCTCGGACATCATGGAGGCGAAGTCCTGGACCTCCTCGAAAGATGGCATATTGTCCATTGAGAGGCGCTCCCGGGAATATCCCACGAAGACGTATCCTTTGGGTTCGATGAAATCGACCTCCCCCCTGATGTCCAGCGCGGCATACTCCTCTTCATACCCCAGATTGTGCCCCTTGACCAGAGTGTGCCTGCCCACGGTCCGTGTGTCCAGGGATGGAAGCAGATCGATGGTCTCCATCAGCTTCTTCCAGCCATCCCGGACCTTCGGCAGACAAAGCTTACGGTATATGCTTTCATTGGGTGCGTCAATGGAGATGTATAGCTGTGTCGGGAGCGTGTCAAGCTCCCTAAGGGTCCGCGGGATGGTACCGTTGGTCACAAGGAACGTGGTGAACCCCTTCCTCTTGTATTCCGCGATGAGCTCCCCGAGATATGGGTACATGGTAGGTTCTCCCGTCAGCGAGATCGCGACCTGGTTGGGGTCCCTGGACTCCTTCCACATACCTTTATCACATCTGGGGTCCCCCTTGAAACCCGAGACCAGCCTCCTCTGCGCCTCGATGGTTCCTTCGACGATGCTCCCGGGATCATCCCATTCCTTGATGATATCGTCGGCGCCCTGATATCGCCAGCAGTAGAGGCACCTGTGGTTGCACACATTTGCCACAGGGGTCATCTGAAGACATCTGTGGCTCTCTATTCCGAAGAAAGACTGCTTGTAACATACCCTTCTGTTGATCATGGATTCCCGGAGCCAGTGGCAGGTCTTTACAGCGGAGTGGTTGCCAACGATAGCATAACCCTGCTTTTCGAACATCGCCCTAAGGCTTTCATCCATGGTCGGTCAATATGCCTGTTGTGATAAAACAGCTTCTCTTCATCCTCCGCAACATTTATAGCTTCATCAATGGATATTTTTATCATAATGAAAAGAAAATATAAGGCGCTCCTGGTATCCGTCTCGGTCCTGGCAGTCATACTGTTGATAGTGCTGCCCTCGCTGTATCTCGTCTTCAGATACAGCAAGCCGGAGACAACGGTCGAATCCATGCATCTCATCAGTACCGATCAAGGCTCGAAAACGTTCAAGCTCGGTCTGACCCTTCAGGTCTACAATCCCAACAACCTGAGATTGAGACTGGACCGTATAGAGGGTAGAATTCTCATAGATGATGAGGAAATATCGCCCATATACGATCTGTCAGGCACGTCGGTCCCCCCCAGAGGAAGCTCCGGGATCGAGCTCGTGATGATCGTGGACGACTCGTCGTTGAAGGTTCTCACGGGAGATGTGCTTCGGATCGAAGGTCGGTCATACGGAAAGTACCTCTGGATCAAAGGAAGCAGCGACTTCGAGGAGTCCATGGACCTTCCGGGTTCCGGAAATGGGATCGAGAACCTGCCACCGGTCTCCGTGATCAATGCACCGTTGACAGCTGTGGTATTGGAGGAGGTTGAGTTCGACGGAAGCCTTTCAATGGATCCGGATGGCCACATCACAGGTCATCATTGGGACATGGGTGACGGCACAACGGATGAGGGTGAGTTCGTAACTCATCGATATGAGCGATCTGGTCTATACACTGTGAAGCTGACGGTGAATGATGATGATGGATCTCAGGATACGGCAAGGCATGAGATCACCGTCAGGGTCCGGCCATAAGTTCAGAACAGACCGATGGCTTTCCCCTCATCCGTGACATCCATCCTGGATGCTGCGGGTTCCTTGGGTAGCCCGGGCATGGTGTTGATATTTCCCGTGAGAGGTATCAGGAACCCGGCTCCGGCCGAGAGTCTGATATCAGAGATGGTGATCTTGAACTTCGTGGGAGCTCCCAGCAGCTTGGGGTCATCGGAGAGGGAATACTGGGTCTTTGCCATGCAGATCGGCAAACCTCCGTATCCCATCTCCTCGTACTGTTGCATCTTTTTGGTCGCATCCACCGAGAATACGACCTTGTTGGCGCCGTAGACGTTATGGCATATGGATTTGATCTTCTCCTTGAGGGGAAGATTGTCCGGATAGAGCGTGTTGAAGCACTGTTTGCATCCTTTGACGACATCCACCAGTTTCTTCGCGACCTCGATCGCCCCGTCCCCCCCTTTTGCATGATGGTCCGAGACAGCTATAGGTATACCCATCGCCTCGCAGGTCCTGAGTATCTCCTGGACCTCGTCGTCATGATCATCCTCGAAATGGTTGATGGCCACCACCACCGGCAGTCCGAAGAGGTGGACGATCTGGAGATGCCGGTTCAGGTTGCCCATGCCCCTTCTGACCGACAGGACATCCGCTTCCTTGATCCTGTCCTTGGGGACCCCGCCCTGCATCTTGAGAGACCTGGTAGTTACCACCATGACCACCGCAGAGGGCATGAGGCCGGTGATCCTGCAGAAGATATCGAAGAACTTCTCCGCCCCCAGGTCGGAACCGAAACCTGCCTCCGTTATGAAGTAATCACAAAGATGCAGCCCTATCTTTGCGGAAAGGTATGAGGAGGTCCCGTGGGCTATGTTGGCGAAGGGGCCGCCATGGATGAAAGCCGGGACACCTTCTATGGTCTGGACCAGGTTCGGTCTTATCGCATCCCGGAGCAACAATGCCATGGCCCCGACCGCATCGAGGTCCTTTGCATGCACGGGCTCCCCGGTCATCTTGTAGGCGACTATAATCCTGGAAAGACGTTCCTTCAGGTCCTTTATGGAGGTGGAGATGCAGAGTATCGCCATTACCTCGCTGGCGGCAGTGATGTCGAACGAGTCCTCCTGCGGCATGCCGCTGGCACTCCCACCGAGCCCGATCACCGTGTTCCTGAGGGCCCTGTCGTTCATGTCCATTACCCTGTGCCATACGATCCTTCTCGGGTCTATATTGAGCTCGTTCCCGTGGTGCATGTGATTGTTCAAAAGGGCCGCAAGAAGATTGTGTGCTGCCGTGATGGCGTGGATGTCGCCCGTGAAATGGAGGTTGATATCCTCCATGGGAAGGACCTGAGAGTATCCGCCGCCTGCGGCCCCCCCCTTGATCCCGAAGACCGGTCCCATCGAGGGCTCCCTGATCCCTATCATCGTTCTGTGCTCGAGCTTATACAGAGCCTGGGCAAGACCGATGGTCATTGTGGTCTTCCCCTCCCCTGCGGGTGTGGGGCTGGTAGTGGTGACGAGTATGAGATGACCGGGTTCCCTGGCGGATATCCTATCAAGTACGGACAGCTCTACCTTTGCCTTGTAGGACCCCCAGGGGGTATACTCCCCTTCCTTGAGTCCGGCCTTTTCCGCGATCTCCTCGATGGGAGCGAGTGTCGCCTGTTGGGCTATCTCTATATCGCTTAGCATGGCAAGGGAATGGTCATACTAACTGAATAAACTAACGAATGAAGGCATTACACACCCCTTCTATCCTTCATCGCGCGAGGTACATACCTCTTCAACATCAACGAGAGCGTCACCACGGTCACGGAGCTCATGGCCATTGCGAGCCCCGCGAACTCGGGACGGAGCGTTATGCCGAAGAGAGGATGAAGAAGTCCGGCGGCGACCGGGACAAGGGCCATATTGTATGCAAATGCCCAGAAGATGTTCAGTTCTATCCGCCTCATGACCTTCCTGCTCAGCTGGACAGATGCCACGGCATCCCGGAGGTCGCTGTTTACAAGGATGATATCCCCGCTCTCCATGGCCACGTCGGTCCCGCTTCCCTGGGCGATACCGACATCGGCCTGTGCCAGAGCGGGAGCGTCGTTGATACCGTCCCCCACGAATGCTACAGACCGCCCCGCTGACTGTAGCTTTCTTACCTCCTCCGCCTTCCCGGCGGGAAGCACATTGGCGATCACCTCCCCTATACCCACCTTCTTCGCCACGGCCCTGGCTGTGATCTCATTGTCACCTGTGATCATTATCGATCTGATGCCCATTGACCTCAGTTCCGATACGGCCTCCATTGAGGTGGAACGGACCTTGTCGGTGACCCCAATCACACCCATGACAACACCCTCTCTTGCCACTATGAGAGTGGTGAAACCTTTGGAACCCATGGAAGAGATGACCAATGACGCATCCTTGCCGATCTGGACCCCGTTCTCCTTCATCATGTCCATGGTGCCGATCAGGACCTTCTGGCCGTTGATCCTTCCTTTGATACCTTTACCCCCCACGGCCATGAATTCCTCGATGGGTGCTAGTTCCAACCCCTTTGCCCGTTCCATCACGGCAGCTGCAAGAGGGTGCTCCGACCCTTTTTCCAGAGAAGCCGCGACCCCGAGCAATTCCTCCGGGGACGCCCCCAAGGGAACGATCTCCTCAGCAACTGGCTTCCCCTCCGTGAGCGTTCCTGTCTTGTCGAAGACGAAGGTATCTATTGACCTCGATCTCTGAAGGGCTTCCCCATTCTTGATAAGTATCCCGAGCTCCGCACCCCTGCCTATCCCAACGGTGACCGCCGTGGGGGTTGCGAGTCCAAGCGCACAGGGACAGGCTATCACCAGGATCGAAACAAGGGTGGTCAGTGAGAACAGGAGAGGCTCTCCCGCCACGATGAACCAGAACGAGAATGCGGCAATGGCGATGATGAGCACGACCGGGATGAAGAAGGATACGACCCTGTCCGCGACCTTCTGTATTGCCGGTCTGGACCCCTGGGCTTCCTCCACCAATCCTATGATACGGGAAAGCATGGTCCCCTTGCCGACCTGCAAGGCCTTGACCTTTAGAAGGCCGGTTCCGTTGACAGTTCCGCCTATCACACTGCTCCCGGCGGACCTGTAGGCTGGGACAGGTTCACCCGTTATCATCGATTCATCTATGTGCCCCTCCCCTGACACCACTGTTCCGTCCACGGGTATGCTCTCTCCGGGCCTGATCACGACCACATCGCCGATCTCCACCTCCTCGATATCCATCTCGACCTCCACACCTCCCTTCTCCACCCTGGCGGTCTTGGGCCTGAGCCCCATCAATCTCCTGATGGCCTGGTCGGTCTTCCCCCTGGCCCGTGCTTCCAGGAACCGGCCGAGGGTAAGGAAACCTGCCAGCATCAGGACCGTGTCATAGAACAGGAAATCCCTGTCAAGGACGATCCGGAGAGTGCCCAGGACGCTCGAGACAAATGCCACCCCCATACCCATGCTGTACATCACGTCCATATTGAGGGAAAGATGCCTGAGGGACCTGAAGGCAGCAAGGAAGATCGGGTAACTGATGAATAGGAAGACCGGTGTCGTGAGCATGAGCATCGCATAGGCCATATCGAAAGGCGGCATGATGTGAAGCTGCATGAACACCATGAGGGGTATGCCGATACCGAGGCCCAGTGAGAACCGGATGATCCTTGTTCTCTGCTCCTTGCGGTATCTCCGGTCCTCCACCTCCTTTGTTTCCTCATCATCCTTGCCGAGATACTTGTAACCGATCTTTTCAATGGCTAATTTCATATCGTCGATGGATACCAGACCCCTGACATATTCTACCCTGGCTCGTTCCGTACCCAGGTTCACATGCACGCTGACGACGCCTGGCAGGCTGCCCAGGGCCATCTCCACGGCCTTGACGCACATTGCACAGGTCATTCCGCCGACCTTGATCGAGACCTTCTCGTTGATGACCCCGTACCCGGCATCACCGATGGCACTTTCCAGTGTGGCCATTGTTGTCCTGGAAGGATCGAACCTGACGGTGGCGATCCCCCTTCCAGGGTCCACCTCCGCTCCATGGACTCCGGGGATACTTTTCAAAGCCGAGCCAACAGTAGCGGAGCATACGGCGCACGTCATCCCGGTGACCCGAATATTTGCCGTCAGTTCGTTGTTTTTCATCCTCCCACGACCTTGAAGGGGGAAGGGCCGATCGTTGTCGGAGATCATTCCTTCCCCGAATGTCCCTCAGTGGGTTCATAGACGTTTCAGTTCTGCAAGCACTTCATCCACATGCCCCTTTACCTTGACTTTCTTCCAGACCTTTCGTACTACACCGTCAGGGTCAAGGAGGTAAGTGGACCTGTCGACGCCCAGGAAACTATTCCCGTACAGCTTCTTGTGTTTCCAGGCTCCGAACCGCTCCAGAACGGCGTGGTCCGGGTCACTGAGCAGTGTCACCCTGAGTTCGTGCCTTCCAATGAACCTCAGGTGGCTTTGCCGATCGTCCGGGCTGATGCCCACGATGCGGGCATCCATTTTTGCGAAGTCCTCCACCGCGCAGGAGAAGTCCTTCGCTTCGACCGTGCATCCCGGGGTGTTGTCCTTTGGATAGAAGTAGAGGACCGTCCACTTTCCCAGCAGGTCATCGGAGCACACCTCTTTTCCTTCCTGGTCCAGGAGACAGAAGGAAGGGGCACGTTCTCCTTCAAGAACATCTTTGTCTGCCATTACAATATCACCTTGTACATCGTAGGGCAGATATGATATTAATGCAGGACCCCTAACCTTTCAATGTCTGTCCATGTCACTTCTTTGGCATGGGCGGGATGAAATCCTTGAGCTTGTTGATGTTGGGGTTCACCTTCCCCCATTTTATGAGAGAAAAGGCCACATCGAAGATCTCGGGCCTCTCCTCGAGGAAATGCTCGTATTCCAGTCGTATGGAATCGTAGTACTTCCTTGCGGTCATCCAGTTCGGAGCGGCGAATATCACCAGGAGGTCGTATCTCCCGTTCAGGTAGTACGTGTCCATCAGTCTGATGTTGAGCTCTCCCGGGGCATTGGTCAGATGCCGTCTGATGAGAAGCTGTGCCTGGTCCGCCGTCAGGGGTTTCAGTTTTATCAGGAGAAGGAAAGACCTCCAATCGATCTCACTCTCATCCACTACCGCCGTGTAGCCCCATACGGCCTCGCTCTCCTCCAGCCTTCGCTTCTCCCTCCAGACCTTCTGCCTGTAGGAGCCGCAGGCCCGGGCGATCTCCTCCAGGCTCCTGGTGGGGTCCTTCAGAAGCTCGTTTAGGATCCTCTGCCCTTTGAACTCGGTGGTGAGGGGTTCCTGGGTCCGTTGGTCCAATTCTTTCACCTTCCAAGCAATCTCTGTAGGGTTTATTAAAGATTTGTCCTTTTTCCAAAAAGAACTCTACGAGATGTCTCTTCTCGAGGGTCTCCAGGAGACAATGACCGATCGTCCACCCATGTTGGACCATTTGACAAACATTTATACAATAGAAGACCACTATCCGTCCCTGTAGAGCCGATGTTACAGGGGACGCACGGATATCTGCTGACAAGATGGATCAAGAGGGATATGTATGCTTACGGAGATCACCAACCTTCAGAGCCTTGAAGTCATTACCGACAAGGGACTCTCGCTCGGGTATGTGGAGGACGCAATCGTTGACCTGGAAGCGGGAGAGGTGTACGAGCTGCTTGTCTCGGAAACGAACGAGGAACTTGTTCCCGACGGGGCTTCCGTGGGAGTACCTTTCAGATGGGTCCAGTCCATATCCCGTGTTGTACTTTTAAAGCATTTTCCGGGCCGCGTTAAGAGAAAGGAGAACTTCGAGCTACCGGCTGTTGCCGCCGATGGGAAAAGGAGGAAGCTGAGGGTGGTCAAGAAGACCCACGGCGAAGGTGGCGTGGACAGGCTCGGATGGAGATAGGCCGGTCAAGGGGTTATGGTAAAATGGCCATGAAGGACCTGACAGATATGGAGATGAGGGTCTACCAGTACATCAGGGATAACGATTTCGGGAACCATCCGTGGGTCACCAGGGATGCCGCATCGGACCTCAGGATATCGGAAGAGGCTCTCTATATCGCCCTTTCAGAACTCACCAAGAAGATAAAGGAGAACGTCTGGATATACTACGAGAACGGGTCTCTGAGGGTTGTTGCGGATTAGTTCAGACCGCTTCCGAGAGCAGAATATGTATGGAGATCCCGGTCTTCTTCCCCACCCCGTTCTCCACCCAGATCGTTCCCCCGTACCTCTCGATGATCTTTTTCACAAGATACAGGCCGAGCCCTTGCGATCCCTTGTCAGTGGAGCCTGGTCTATCCAGGATCCTCTTCATCTCTTCCACCCCCACCTTCCCGGTATCTTCGTATATGGCAAGATGAACTGGTTCAGGGACCGAATTGGACATCGAGGGTTCCCTCTTCACGGTCACCCTGATGCTCTCTCCCTTGCCCGTGCCCCGTTGGGCAAGATCCTGAAAGACCCTCAGTAAAGCCTCCTCTATCAGATCGTCCGAAAGGACCTGAAGGTCTGTTCCTTCTATTTCGATCCCGGGTGCCTTCTTCCCCCATTCCTCGCGGAATTTCCTCGATGCGTTCTCCATGGCTTCCGCAAGGGGGAATGGGCGTTTCTCCGTGTCGGGTTTGGCGAGGGACATGACCTTGACATCCTTTATTATGGACGAGCTCTTGTTCACCTCGGTCAATGCCCGTTCTATGTACCTGCGCCTCTTATCCCCGTCAATACCCTCGATGTTCGAAAGCTCGAGGTATCCCATTATACCCGCGTTCGCATTGTGGATATCATGTATCATCAGATCGTTGTAGAGCGACACCTCGTCCATTGCATTCATGAGCTTCTCGCTCTGCTCCCTGAGAGAGTCTTCCAGCCTCTTCATCATGGTAATGTCCTGTCCTATCATCAGGACCATGGTGACGTTCCCGCTCCTGTCGAAGATCACACTGTTCTCGAGTGATACGAAGAGCAAATCACCGGTACTTGACCTCACCCCTGTCTCGTACTGTGTCCTGAGGCCCGACCCTATGGACCATTGGAACACCTCCATTCTGCCCGTCTGGACCTCCTTGTCGATCAGAAGGTCGAACCATGAGGTGCCCTTGACCTCCTCGAAGGTAAATCCCAGGACCCTTGATGCACCATTGTTGAAAAGGACTATCCTTCCTTCGAGGTCCAGACCAATGATCATGGCGTTGGCGGTCTCGATGATCTCCCGTTCGATCCCTTTTGCTTGCCCGCTCTTCGGCCTGTCGCCGTCGGAAACCCTGGGAATCCATATCTCCATTACCTGGTCGGGTCTGGACCTTGAAGGCAAGGGAACTGCCGTTATATCGAACACGAGGGGTTCCTGCGATGTCCTGACCTGGGCCTTGAAGCTAACGGTCCTCCCCGAGGTAAGGCATTCGAGCAGCCTCATCTTTCTCTCCTTTCCCGGGCTGCTGATGGGGTCCTTACCCTTTGACGGCAGGACTATCCACTCATCCACAGAGCTGTTCTGGAATACCGGTTCGAGGTCCCGATCGAGAATGGTAACGGGGAGGGGGAGTTCCTCGAGGGCCTCGAAACCGATCTCCCTCTTAACCCCCCGGACCTTCCGGTCCTTGAGTATGAACATGAACCCTGTCAGTTCATCCGTCGTGTATCCTTCAACGAGAAAGGTTCCGTTCACAGGCCTGCCTGAGGGGGGATCAAGGATGAGGTTCATCTCCTTCACGTAGCCTTTTTCGGCCCTGATCAGCGACAATACATCCGGTATGCACGAGGGTTCGAGGATATCGAAAAGGAGCGAATGGACGATCTCATCCCGCTTGACACCCATCTGGTCGGACAGGTTGGAGTTCAGGAATTCGATCTGCCCCTTTTTGTCTATGATCAATATACCCAGGGGGAACCGGTCCATGGTTTTTTGTCCCAGGTTTTCCTTGGCACCGTCCCCCTTCTTAGATACTTTCTTTGGACCCATATCGTCACTCCCCGAACCCGGTTGAGATACCACGTTTGGGTAAACCATGGGGTGGATATTTAAAATCTATTGCACCAGTGCATATTCAGTTCCTCAACGGCGTCATGGTCGATACATCCCGGGAAAGGATTTTGTACCCCTGGTCTCCTTACGCAACCATGGGCGATAGCAGGGTCGGTCCGGGTGCTTTTTCGTGGACGGAGAAGTACAGGCCATCGACCTTGGATGACCTTGTCGGTCACAACAGGGTCGTTGATCAGATGAGGAACTGGGCAAGAAAATGGATCGGTGATTCGATGCCCGGGTCCAGAGCCCTGATACTGGAAGGCGAGCCGGGGATAGGCAAGACGACGGCCGCATTCGGCCTGGCGAACGAGATGGGGTGGGGAGTCGTCGAGCTCAACGCATCCGATGCAAGGAATTTGGCCTCCATCAGACAGCTCGCCACGAGAGGGGCGATGTCTCGAGACATAACCGACATGGACGGGTCCTGGGGGGAGGGCGGATGCAAGAAGAAGCTCATCTTGCTTGACGAAGCGGACAATCTCTACGAGAGAGGGGCCGTCTCCGAGGAGGGAGAAGACCTATCGGATAAAGGCGGCAAGCGCGCCATCGTTGAGCTTGTGAGGGTGACGAGGCAGCCGGTTATACTGATCGTGAACAATCTGTATGGCCTTATAAGCGGGTCAGGTGCATCGCTGTCCTTCACATGCGAAAAGCTGAAGTTCAGGAGACTGGGTCCAGCATCAATAGTGAAGAGATTGAAATGGATCTGCGAGATGGAGGGGATAGCTCAGGATGAGGAGGTGCTCTCGGCCATTGCGGAGAGGGCATCGGGTGACATGAGGTCGGCGATCGGTGACCTTCAGATGGTATGTGCCGGAAAGACCCGCATCACCATGAAGGATATGTCCGTCCTCGGAGTTCGTGACAACAAGGAGAACATATTCAACACACTGGATATGGTCTACAAAGCGAGTTCCATATCGGAAGCAAGGAAGGCGCTCATGGAAACGGATGAGAACATTGATACCATGGTGCTCTGGTTCGCAGAGAACCTCCAGGTCTCGATGTCCCACCCGGAGGATATCGATAGGGGGATGCAGAGACTTTCTCTGACGGATATCCACCTGGGTAGGGTAGCAAGGAGGCAGAACTACAAGCTCTGGAAATATGCGAAAGATACCCTTGCCACACTTTCCATCGCAAGGAGATACCCAAACCGGAACCGTTCGAGATACCAGTTCCCGACCTATCTGAGATCGATGTCAAAGACCAAAGAAACAAGGGCGGCCTTGAAGGAGATATCCCTCCTCCTGGGGCGTTACACGCACACCTCGATGAGGACCGTGAAGGAGGACCCGTTCTACCGTTTCAGGCTCCTTGTGAAGAGGGATCCGGGTTTCTCCGCAAACCTGATGGTCAGTGCATCTTTGACCAAGGAGCATCTGAAGATGCTGTCGGACAATACCCTGTCCGAGAAAGACCTCAGGAAAATAATGGCCGCAGCAGAGGACCTGAGGTCGAGACGATCCGCCCCAATGGTAATGGACGACGAGGGAACGCTGGCATTCTATGCGGAGGGAGAGGATGGGACATTGGACCAGGATGCGGAGCCGGGACCGACGGTTATCGAAACTGAGGAGGAAGTACCAGGTGGGAAGGACCCCAAACAGACCTCACTCTTCGAATTCTGATAAGTACCGTTGCTCGGGTATGTTCGGGTAAGGTCCCGTTTCAGAGCTCTATCTCTTCAGCGGTCTCCACGGTCAGGGCGATGGACGTCGCTTTTTCGGAACGGGAAGGGGCTCTGTCCTTTCTCTTGAACAGGGAGAACTCCCCGTCATCCTCATTCTTCTTCCTTTCCTTTTCTTCCCTTTTCCCCTGGCGACCTTCCTTCTTGAGCTGCTTGTGAGACCTCTTCCACTCCTTCTTCTTCTTGTGACGGGTCAGCTCCTGCATGTGGAGAGGTAGTTCTTTGAACCGTTTCCTCCACACCCCCTTCCGGTATCGGCTCAGGAGCACGATCCCAAGGATGATGAAGGCCCCCAGGAGGAGATATACGAAAGCCTGGCCCAGAATATCTTTCATGGTGTCCAGTGTCGAGATGTGCGGTTTATGGACCGAGATGGTTCTGATCTCGGATATATTGTAGATCCCCGCATAATGATATGACATTGAAATGAACACCTCGTAGTTGGCAGGAGGATTATCCCGCTCCCATATGATCTCTCTCGTACGGTTGATGGAGTTGACCTGTGACATCATCTGCTCGTTTGGATGGATGACGCCATCGACCCTGAGTTCCGTGTAGAGCTCGATCCACGGGACCATGAAAGCGTCCTTGTATTCCACCGTGATCTTCTCCCTGTCCATGAAGATGTTCTGCAGCTGAAGAGAATTGGAGGCGAAGGTGAACCCCGAAGGAACCTCCGTGGAGCCGAACTTCATTATGGCCCCCCCGTTGCATCTCGCCTGGATCATCAGCGATAATTTTGTACCGGCTTCGATGGTAGTGTCGTTGTTGGCGGGAAAACGGCCGTATGCGTCCACCCTGTTGTCTATCCCGTTCTGGATGGTCCGGTCCATGGATTCCAGCTTGAGCAGGACCTCGGTCCCCCTCATGATGTAGAAATAGAAATCACAGTTGACGTTCCCCGCCCCCTCTTCCCTTGTGGCAAAGATCGTTACACCCACATCCCCACCGAGGTTGATCGTCTCCCGGAGGGGTGAGGTCTCCCATACTCCCACATCCTTCCAGTAAAGGTGTCCGATGGGGAGAATGCTGTATCCGAACAGACCGTCCTTGATGAAGCCGTTGGGGATGGAGATCGATTGATACTCGTTGGTATCCGGCGGAAGGGGTGACAGCCCCATCTGCTCCGAGAGGTATATGCCCATCATATTGAGCTCCATGGGCATTCCGGCGCTCTGGGCATCCGTATTTTCCATATCACCAAACAATGCTACCGGCAATAGCGTTGCTAGAACGGTCATGGCGACAACGGTGCGCAGCAGTCTAGGCATCACGGATATTTCCTCCTGGGCCACTAACTGTCTGAAGTAGGGACACTTGATATTTACAAATATCCTTGTTGGGCATATAAGGTTTATCCATGTACCCGACGGATGGGATATTAAACGGTTCTGGTGGGACTGTAAAATCCAGGGCACGGCCAAACTTCAAATAATGCAAGGACCTAGAAGGCCTCATGGTCCGCGAAAGGAGAAAGAGGTATGTCGTCCTCCATGTCGTTTCACCGGAAGGGGTGGGCAAGGGACTCCTCATAAACCTTATCAGGGGGCGTACAAGGGACCTTTCCCAGGAGGAATTCGATAGGGTAAAGCCATGGTTCGTCTACTACCACCAGGGCTGGGCCATAATCCGAACCTGGCATAGGGGGTACGGTGACCTCATACTGATGATCGAGGAACTTAACGGCAGACAGCTCAAGGAAGGCCAGCTCCAGATGAACATCGCCGGGATATCTGGGACCCTGAGATCGGCCTTTCTGAAGTTCGTTCCTCAGAACGTCAGGGACCAGAAGCATTATCACGAGGAACAGGTGCCGGCATAGTCCTGTCACATCACGGGGACCGAACCCAATAAGTATTTATGAGAGCAGGATTCTTCGTGAAGGTCGAGACCTGGGGTTCGAAGCTCTTTCCGGGTCCATTATCATTGAACCAGGGTGAAACAAATGCAGCCGGGCAATATGGCATACGACAGGGCGATCACGGTATTCTCTCCCGACGGGCGCCTCTTTCAGGTCGAGTATGCGCGGGAAGCGGTAAAGAGGGGCACGACAACCGTCGGTCTGAAGTTCAAGGATGGCGCGATCCTGATAATCGACAAGAGGATAACGAGCCCCCTGATAGAGCCGAGCTCCATAGAGAAGATATTCAAGATCGACGAGTTCATAGGTTGCGCCACCAGCGGATTGGTGGCGGATGCAAGGGTTCTGGTTGACCGGGCCAGGATAGAAGCCCAGATCAACAAGATAACCTACAGCGAGAGGATACCCGTAGATGTGCTTGTCAAGAAGATCTGCGACTTCAAGCAGAACTATACCCAGTATGGCGGAGTCAGGCCCTTCGGGACTGCACTGCTCATAGCCGGGGTAGATGACAAGGGCGTCCATCTTTACGAGACGGATCCGTCCGGGGCCATGATGTCCTATAAAGCGGGATCGATCGGTTCGGGAAGGAGCGTCGTTATGGAGATATTCGAGGACAAGTACAAGAGCAACATCTCCCAGGACGATGCTATCAAGCTCGGTCTCGAGGCGCTTCTGGGCGCCACGGAGGAGGGTTCCCTGAACACCCTTGCCGTGGAGATAGGTATGGTCCGCAAGAAGGAACCCTTCCAGAAGATCGACCCCAAAAAAGTGGCCCAGTTCGTCAAGGAGGCCAAGAAGTAAAGGTGATCCCTGATGGTCTCCCTTGATGATGCGGTCATTGCCAGATTGGACAGACACGGAGAAAGGTTCGAGATCTTTGTAGACCCGGAGCTGGCCTCCGATTTCAGGGATGAAGAGAAACGGCCGGAGCTCTCGGAGGTCCTTGCCGTCGAGGAGGTCTTCAAGGATGCTCATAAAGGGGACAGGGCATCCTCGGAACAGCTGATCGATGCTTTCGGGACCTCGGATGTTTTGAAGGTAGCGGTCATCATCCTTGAAAAGGGTGAGATCCAGCTCACCACAGAGCAGAGAAAGAGGATGCAGGAAGAGAAAAGAAAACAGATAGTCTCTCTGATCTCCCGCAACTGCATAAATCCCGTGAGCAAGACCCCCCATCCGCCGCAGAGGATAGAGATGGCCATGGAGGAGGTCAAGGCCAATGTGGACCCTTTCAAGAGTGCGGAATCCCAGATAAACGATATCATCAAGATGCTCCGTCCCATCCTTCCCATCCGGATGGAGATGACCCAGATCGCGGTCAAGACCCAGTCCGCCCATTACGGAAAGCTCGTGGGTGAGATCCGTTCCTACGGGAAGGTCATCCGTGAGGAATGGACCAAGGGAGGGGAATGGGTATGCATTGTGGAGATACCAGCAGGGCTCCAGATCGAGTTCTTCGATATGCTCAATTCACGAACCCACGGAGAGGTCCAGACCAAGCTGGTAAACACGGGGAACCATTGAACCGTTCCCTCTGGCCTGTGTCATGGACCCTCTGCGGAACATATAAATAAGGAATTCTTATGTAGGGTCCTTCCCAGAGGTAATATCCCAATGGAGGACCATCAATGAGCAGAAGGACGAAGAAGGTCGGAAGCTCCGGAAAGTTCGGACCCAGGTATGGCCTCAGTGTCAAGAAGCAGGTCCGTTCACTGGAAGGCAGCAAACGGGCCAGTTATGTCTGCCCCAAATGCTCCAAGAAGAATGTCAAGAGGGTTGCCGTCGGGATATGGGAATGCAGGTCCTGTGCACACAAGTTCGCAGGCGGGGCCTACATGCCGAGGACCGGTAAGTTCAGTACCCTGGAGAACCGCTTAGGAAGGGTCTAAGATGTACAAGTGCGGTAGATGCGGGGAAAAGCTCGTGACCGAGTTCAGCCCCATCGGTATCCAGTGTTCCAAGTGCGGTTACAAGATCTTTTACAAGGAGAGGCCGAACCGAAAGAAGGTCCTGAAGGCCCTCTAAGGGGGGTTTGCCCTGATTGGGGCCCTGGAACTTCGGGTCGGGATCTCCCGCATCACGGCGGATCATATACTTGAGCCAATGGAGCTTGAGGCACGGTCCGCACCGCTCGGAGGCTCGATAGAGATTGGATATGACACGGATGTGGAAATTCTCACCCTCACCATGTCATCCCCCGACCTCTCCACCCTCCGGGCCATGCTGAACTCTTATCTGGGTCTCGTTGGTGCCGCACTGAGGACCGCGGGAACCACATCAGGAAACATATAAAAACTATATAGCAAGGGCCGTTATAGGTCGCAAAAGGAAGGTGCCCAAATGTCTTTTCAGATCGATCCGGACCTCCAGGAGAAACTGGCAAGGTTCGAGCAGGTGAAGGTTCAGCTCCAGATGGTCCTGAACCAGAAAGGGGAGATGGAAGCAAGGAAAAGGGAGGCGGATGACGCCTGCCAGGCCCTGGGGTCCAGAAAGGAAGGGGATGTTTATCATCGAGTGGGTGATATCATGATCAAGGTGGAGGATGTCGATTCCCTTCTCAAGGACCTCAAGGATGATCTCGAGACACTCCAGGTCCGAATAGGTTCCATGGAGAACCAGGAGAGGTCCCTGAAGACCATGTACGAGAAGATGGGCAAGGAGATCAACGAAGCCCTCAAGGGATATCAATGATCGATCCTACCCCGAAAAGACCAACTTCAACGAAGAACGGCTGGTCCATGGGATATGGCCTGCTTCCTTATCCACGGGACGAGATCAGGATGTGGCGTGTCATCCAGGATATCATCGATCATCGAGAAGAGGGTGTCCTGGTCCTTGCCCACCACAACGCTGACATAGATGCTGTGGGGACGGCCATCATACTCAAAAAGGCCTTTCCCTGGGTGGTGCTCGGAGCTTACAGGTCGGTGTCCCATGCAGGAAGGAGCCTTCTCGCCCATGTGGGAATGGAAATGGAGGTGGACCCCGACGTTTCCGGGTTCTCTCTCATCGTCATTGTCGATTCCTCATCCACGTTGCAGGTCTCGGAAGGGGACATATCCGGATGGCCCAGGTACTGGGTCATAGACCACCATGCGGACCATTCGCACTGGAGCGGGAACGTCTACCAGGACCCCATGATGGGGGCATGCGTGGAGATCGCTCTTCAGATATCCTTTCTGAGCGGCGCGGGACTGGACGAGGATATGGCCGTGTCGGCCCTTGCCGGTATCGTGGCGGACACGGGTAAGTTCAGGTTCACAAAACCCGTTGATATGGATGTTTGCTCCATGGTCCTTTCAGGGTCGGGTATCAAGATGGAGAACGTTCTTGGGGTCATAGAGGGCGAGGAATATTTCGACGTTTCCAAGAAGATCGCCCAGCTCAAGGCCGTGAGAAGGGTCCGGTTCGAGAGGGTGGGTGACCAGATAGTGGCCACATCGATGGTATCCTCGTACGAGGCCGCCGCGGCAAGAGCTTTGCTGGTTGCCGGGGCCGATGTGGTTTTCATCGCTGCGGACAGGAAGGACGAGCTCAGGATATCCTCCCGGGCAAAACCCCATATCCTCGCATTGGGTGTCCACCTTGGAAATTTCATGGAGGAGATCGGAAGGGAGACGGGGAACCAGGGCGGGGGTCACGATGGCGCCGCCGGTCTGAACGGGACCGGCAGCGGAGAGAAGGCCCTTCAGCTCTGCATGGATAGGATGACGTCATTGTTGGCCGGAAAGCTCGGGTTGGAACTCCGCAAACCTGATCGAAGGAGCGGACAGCGGGGAAGAACGGCCGGTAGATATCACAACGGCAGTTCGGACCATGCTGTTCGGGACGGGGTACCGTCCTAGGACCGTGTTTGGCCCTGGTCCGGAAGAGCCGAGCACCCCAACTCATATGCCGGGTAGGTGATCATTACCTCCACCTGGTCCCCGTCGCCAAGTCGGAGCCTGTCTCGGAACTTCACTTCCGATACGACCTCTATAGTAGAAACATGGACGCTTCTTCTGGGGACCATGATGACACCTTTCTCCCCGTTCACGGTGCACGGATAGCACAGACAGGTCCCGAATGTCCTTCCCTGTGTATTGAAACCATCAACGATGATCCCGGGGCCCTTTTTCAACAGCTCGAGCACGGGTGCGTCCCTTGGGGAAATGACGATGTTGAGGGTCCCTCCGAAGGGTTCGAAACCGAAGTGCCCCTTTATTTGCTGGACATACTGTTTCTGCGACATGTAGTATGCCCCCTCTCCGAGGCCCCGTGAGACGTTGCCCTTGACCATGATGGTCCTGCTGGTCTCAAAGATGGACCTCAGCAGCCCATGAAGTCCCTGTATGGTCTCCAGGCCCTCCTTTGTTATGGTGATGGATGTTCCGCTGTTCCTCCGGACCCTGTGGATGCAGCCCTCCTTTTCCAGTCTCTGCAGGTAGAGGGAGGCTGACTGCTGGCTCGTTCCAAGCAATTCGCCCAGCTCTCGCGTGGTGAGGTTGATGTATCTCTCAATGGCTCCCAGCTGTGCCAGCTTCAGCAGGACATCCACGCTGTTCATGGAACTTCCTCTGCCACCGCATCCATTGCAGATGCGATCATATGCGAGAGACGGACAGGTTCGGGGACCCTCCCTCTCACGGTACATCTCTTCACGATATCATCAGCAGCTTTTGGGGTAATACCCTTTTCCCTCACAAAACAGGTGCCGTCGTCAAGCTCCAGCCTCCTGGGGGAATGTCTTGTGATGAGCTTTAGCCGCCCCTCCCAGTCATCGAAGTTGGCCTTAAGGGCGGCCATGATCGATCCCGTGTTCGGGGTCTCATCGGAGACCGTTATCACGGGGACCGATGTCCTCTGATGGAGCTCGTCGATGTCCAGGACATTGAAGCCTGCCAGGCAGGCCCCATCGGACATGATGCATCTGACCTGCTGAAGGTATCTGCTCCCAAGCAGTATCTCCGCGATCCTCGATGCCGAATCCATCCCATCGGTCGTCACCCGGCTCGTCATCACGGCGTCCAGATAGCCGTCAAGCCTGTAAAGCGTCATTACTATCAGCGTTTCCAGGGAACCTCTGTGATAGGGCCCGTCATCGATACCCAGGACGCGCGTCTCCCTTTTCAGTGAGGTCCCGACCATACGACCATCTCACAGAAGGGGGAGGGACCCCGTGACCTTGTCGATCTCGGGATTGGGACCCGGACCTATGCCGAGGCACGTAACGGTTCCAGGGGGGATCTCGGTAAGCCCCGCATCCTGCACAAGGGAGTTGGTGATCCCGAGGGATCCCGCGAGCATCTTGAGCTCATAGAGGTCGGAGAGGGAGTCCACCTTCACGACGACCTTCTTCTGCCCTTCGGCATACCATGCCTTGAACCATCTCTCTTTCTCTTTTTTACACTGGAGTGCGCATGTGACGGAGGCATGGGCGACCTGTACTGCCAGTTTCCCCGGTGTAAGCTTGAGGTCCTTACGGACGATCACTACCAGTTTGTTCTTGAACTCATCCTCTCCCATGGGATCTACCTCATAACGGGTCCAACTCCACCTTCCGCCATCTCTCTCCCATTTCCCTTGCTCTCTCCCAGTCGATGACCTCCGTAACCATCAGGGAATTATCGGACAGCGTGACGCTGGAGATGGGTATCCTGAAAAAATCATCCCCGTTCTTCAAGACAAGGTCGTCCCCCTCCAGGTCTATGGTCTCCCCCTTGACGGCACCTTCCCCGTCCTTGAGGAACCTGGAGAGATATTCATCCTTGAACTCCAGGGGGTCAAAATCCATCTGGGTCTTCGCCTTCTTTTTGGCCCGGGCCATGGATGGAGATTGATAAAGCACGTTAAAACAGTTTGCCCGGCGATGCCCATGCTACAGGCGAACGTTCCAGAAGCAGCATCAGATGTCCGTTCAGGCCTCTTTCTTGACCCATACAGGGGTGGGGAGTTTTTGGGATGCCTTCTTCAATGCCAATTTGGCCGGTATCTCCATCTGCGGAGGCACCTCGATGGTCATGACCTCCTGGCCTACCTTCACCCTTGCAGCAGTCCCTATGTTCTTCCCGAAGGATTTCCTCATCCCCTGCGACACCCTGTCAGCTCCGGCCCCCGTTGCCTGTTTGTTCTCCCTGAGTATATGATGGGGGTAGACCCGAACCGTCAGCTTGTAGTTCTTGGTTCCAGCTTTCTTGGAGATGAACTTGTTGGCTGCTATACGGGCCGCTTCCAGAGCGGTGTGCCGTATCTGACAGTTCTCCTTGACAATGAGATGATATACCATGGGGAAAGAGGTGTTCCTGTTGCCCATCACGAACTGATTTATCCTGGGGGCCGGGACACCTCCGGTATATTCCCTCCTCGTGTAAGCCTGACCCCGTATCTGTCGATACATCCTGTTAGGTTTTCTGGCCATTAGGAACACCTTCTTCGTCAGGAGAGCATGTACTCCCGCGTGCACCCGCTAATAAAGAGGTCATATATAACAATAGTCCCGTCCCGGGAGGACACATCCTGTCTGTGGGGTGACAAGGAGGCGCTACGCCAGTTACGTGTCTGAAGAGGGATTGACCTTGCTTCCATGTGATTTAAATAGCTTAATATAAATTCCATCCCCATGAATAAACAAGGCGGTTTCACGCCCAAGAGGCTCTTCCTCACGGAAGGCGTGGGAAGGCACAGGGAGAAGCTTGCGAGTTTCGAGTTGGCTCTGAGGGACGCGGGGATAGAGAAATTCAATCTGGTGCATGTGTCTTCGATCTTCCCCCCCAGATGTGAGATACTCGACCGGGAGGAGGGCCTTGAGGCACTTCACCCGGGACAGATAGTGTTCTGTGTCATGAGCAGGGCAGAATCAAATGAACCGGGAAGAAGGCTGGCCGCTTCGGTGGGCATTGCGATACCTCAGGACAGGACCGCACATGGCTACCTTTCCGAACACCACCAGTACGGACAGTTAGCCAAGGATGCGGGGGATTACGCGGAGGACCTTGCAGCGGAAATGCTCGCCTCGACCCTGGGTATACAGTTCGATATAGATTCCAATTATGACGAGAAGAGGGAGATCTTCAAGATAGACGGAAGGATCGTCAACACTCAGAATATAACCGCATATGCCCTGGTGGACGACCAGGGACGATGGACGACCGTTCTTGCCGCAGCGGTGTTCGTGGATTGAAAGGGTGTTCGACCATGATATCCAAGGAACCCAGTAGAGAAGACCTGCTCAGGACACCGATAAAGATGCTTGACCTGAGGCACAAGGTCAGTATCAAGGAGCTTGTCGATTCTTTCTCAAGCACATCCTTTCAGGCCAGACGCCTTTCTCAGTGTGTTGATATATTCAGAAAGATGACGGACACCGACAGGACCCATACGGTCCTCCTGGGAATGTCCGGCGCTCTGGTGGCTGCAGGTCTGCGAAAGGTGATCGCGGACCTCATCAAGCTCAGGCTTGTTGATGTGGTCACGACCACTGGCGCGGTCGTATACCAGGACTTCTACCAGGCCATGGGTCACAGGCACTACCGGGGGGACCCGAACTCCGATGATGTGCTGCTCCATTCATACATGATAGACAGGATCTACGACACGTATGTTGACGAGGACAAGTTCAGGGAGACCGATATGAGCATAGGCAGGATCATGGAGACCCTTGAGCCAAGGAAATATTCCACAAGGGAGTTCCTTTCCGTGCTGGGGGAGAGATGCCAGCATGATGAGGGTTCCATTCTGGGGAATGCTTACGAACAGGGGGTACCGATATACTGTCCCGCCATTTCTGACTCGTCCATAGGGATAGGGCTCTCCACCGCATACAAGAGACAGAGGGAATCCGGCCATAGCATGGATGGGATGTTCCACCTTGACACCATAAGGGACAATTACGAGATCGCCCAGATAGTCCATATGTCCCCCTCCACCGGCGCTATCTATCTGGGGGGTGGCGTCCCCAAGAACTACATAAACGATGCTATTGTGATGGCAGATATGCTTTACGGTGGTCAGGACGGTCACGAGTACGCGTTCCAGATAACGATGGACCGGGCGGAGTGGGGGGGATTGTCCGGGTCCACGCTCGGTGAAGCTCAGTCCTGGGGAAAGATCGAGGCGGAAGCCACCCATGCTATGGTCCATGTGGAGCTTTCCGTTGCACTCCCCTTGATCGCCGCGGCAGTGATGGAAGGCCGGAACTGGAAGCCCAGGGCCGGGCCGATGTTCAAATGGGACGGGGACCAGCTCATCTCCATGTAACACCCAGTATCCAAATTCACCAGGGGAACCATTATAAAGGTGAAGTAGTTTAACCTCTCTCCCAGCCCGTAACTGTATAACTGTACGGTTGTAATTTACGGTTTGCTGTTTACACGACTACAGGGTGATACCAGATGTACAAGATGATACAGCGCGAAGATGTCATCCGCATCCCCCCTCATTACCTCGGGAAGGACCTCAACGTGGTTGCGGACTATCTGACCCGAAGGAACTTCGAGGGGAGGATGGACAGCCTCAACCGTCTAGTCATCAACGCCACCGATGTCTTAACGGTGGGTGAGGGCAGGATCGTTCACGGGGACGGTGCGATCTTCCAGAGCGTCAGGTTCAAGGCGCTCGTGTTCCAGCCCATGCTTCATGAAGTGGTCGAAGGCACTGTTGTTGAGATACTCAAGTTCGGGGCGTTCGTCAGGTTCGGACCCCTTGACGGCCTCGTTCACATCAGCCAGGTCATGGATGACCATATAGATGTTGACCTTGGAAATATGAGGCTGGTGGGGAAGGAGAGTAAAAGGGACCTCAAGGTCGGCGACAAGGTGAGGGCCAGGATAGTCTCGATGTCCATGAACGAAAGATCGCCAAGGGAATCAAGGATCGGGCTCACGATGAGACAGGCTGGTCTCGGCAAGCTGGAATGGCTCGAAGAGGAATACAAGGAGAGGCATGGGACCGAAGTAGAGCCCTCCAAGAAAAAGAAGAAGTGATACAGATGTTGGCCTGCAAGAAATGTATGTTCCTCACGGACCAGGATAAATGTCCTCTCTGCGGTGGGGACCTTTCCAAGGAATGGCAGGGTATGCTCGTGATCCTTGACTGGGAGACCTCCAAGGTAGCCGAGCATATGGGCATCAGGGCGAATGGCAAGTATGCCCTCAAGGTCAGGTGAAACGGATGCTCTACATGCTGACGGAGGATCTCAGGGTCACACTCAAGACCCCTCTCGGAGAACTGGTTCCCAACGAGGAGAGGACAAGGTCGAGACTGGATTCCATGATGACCTCTCCGTTGGTACTTGTAGGTGACGTCACAGCATCGGTCATGACGGGAATGGGATACGTTCCAGATATCATCCTGGTGGACAATCACACCAAGAGGGGCAAGGAGATACCAACGATCCTTGTGAAACCATCCAGGGTGGTCAAGGTAAAGAATGAAGCGGGAATGCTTGGCGGCGAGCTTTTCGAAGCCATAGATACCGCGATCAGGACAATGATAGTGGAAGATGGGGAGATGACAGGCCCCATCCTGATAGAGGTGGAGGGAGAGGAGGACCTCTCCACACTGGCGGCCATCGACCTGCTTCCCCTTGGTGCGACGGTCGTTTACGGTCAACCCGATACCGGTCTCGTAGTAGTCCGGGTCGACAAGGGGATAAAAGGGAAAGTCAAGGAAATGCTCCAACATATGGAGGTGTGAAGGTATGGACATAGACATCTTAGAGAAACACGACAACATTCTTCTGGAGAGGACCGAGGTGAAGGTTAGGGTGAAGCATACAAAGGAACCCACACCTTCCAGAAAGGATCTGACCTCTGCGTTGAAAGATACCTTGGGTCTGAAGAATGAGGTTATCGTCGTGGATTCACTGGTAAATCGCTTCGGCAGGGATGAGACCGAGCTCATGGTCAGGGTCTACAGGACAACGGAGAAGGCAAGGTCCGTCGAGGGCGATCATATTTTGAAGAGGAACGGACTGTGGGAAGAGCCCAAGAAGAAAGGTGGAAAGTGAGGTGGAGATGATGAAAGCTAACGAACTCTACGAGGTCCAGAACGATAAGATCCAGAGGAAGAAGAAGTTCTGTCCGAAATGCGAGGGCGCTTTCATGGCAGAACATGAGGACAGGCTCTCCTGCGGCAACTGCGGATACACCGAATACAAGAACAAGTAGTGTGATCTCACTCTTTCAATGGTATTTGTTCTATACCACCGGCATCTGAAGCTGTCTTCAGAGTGGATAATATTGTCTCTGCAAGTTTTTTTGCAGTACTATGAGATAAATAAACTCTAGATGTTTTGACAATTGTTCCATCATTTGATGGTATTCCTGGCATTTGAAGAAAATCGAGTTGGACATCTCTCGGATTAACTTGGATATATGCCACATTTGTATAATGTATATTGCTGTGTTGCATAACTCCATTTAACCATGTATAAACATTAAGAAATCGGATCAATTATTATGCCTCTCCATATCTTTTCAGGGCC